>DATKJN010000668.1:0-14866 GCA_035543655.1 Burkholderiaceae bacterium
GGCTTGTCCTGCAGCTTGTGCATCATGATGAAGGTGGCACCGGTGATCGGCCACGCATCCTTGCCCGGCTGATCGGTCAGCACCTGGTAGAAGGTCTTGCTCCAATCTGCGCCGGCCGCAGCCGCCTTGAAGTTCTCGTCATCCGGCGCAACATAGGTGCCCGCCTGGTTGCGCAATTGAACCGCGTTCATCTTGTTCTGCTTGGCATAGGCGTACTCCACGTAGCCGATCGAATTGGGCAGCCGCTGCACGAACGCCGACACGCCCTCGTTGCCCTTGCCTCCGGCGCCGGTGGGCCAGTTGACCGCAGTGCCCTCACCCACCTTGGCCTTCCAATCGGGGTTCACCTTCGACAGGTAGTTGGTGAAGATGAAGGTCGTGCCCGAACCATCGGCGCGACGCACGACCGCGATGGCGGCATCGGGCAGCGTGACACCCGGGTTCAACGACGCGATCGCTGCATCGTTCCATCTGCTCACCTTGCCGAGGAAGATGTCGCCGAGCACGGCGCCTGTGAGCTTGAGCGCGCCGGGGGCGACACCGGCCATGTTGATCACCGGCACCACGCCGCCGATCACGGTCGGGAACTGCAGCAGCCCGTCCTTGGCCAATGCCTCGTCGGTCAGCGGCGCATCGGATGCGCCGAAGTCCACCGTCTTGGCGCGGATCTGATTCATGCCGGCACCGGAACCCACCGACTGGTAGTTGACGCGAGCGGTGGTGGCTTTGTGGTAGGCGTCGGCCCACTTGGCATACACCGGTGCTGGGAACGACGCGCCGGCACCGGTGACGTCTTGCGCCGATGCGGTCACAACCGAGGTACTCAGGGCGCACCACACCAGCGCGCGCGCTGCAATCGAGTTCATGCAAGTCCTTTCGAAGCGGGAAGGCGTGTGAGGGCACTCTATGCAAGCGATGTGACATCTCCATGACGGACATCGCGTTCGCAGCGCCGCCCGCTGCCCACGCAGGTGCCGCAACCGGGCTGTCATCGAATCGACACGAACCACGCCATGTCACCAATTCGACGCTGAGGCGCCATCGCAGGGTCATGAACTCGATCGACAGTGCCGCGCACCCGACAAACCGAAAGGACAGATGCATGCTGAATCTCGACACCGCGCTCAACTGGCGGCTCCATCCCGCTCCCATCGGTATCGGCCTCGCGCCCCAGCCGCCGTTGTCGTTCGACGTCTCATGGGCCGGCACGTGGGCCGAAGTGCGCGAGGCCCAGCGCCTGCGATACCGCGTGTTCGCGCTGGAGATGGGCGCGCGCGTGCCCTCGCAAAGGCACGGGCTGGATGCCGACGAGTTCGATGCCTACTGCGACCACCTGCTGGTGCGCGAGTCGCCCGGCGGCGCGGTGATCGGCACCTGCCGGGTACTCGCCGGGCCGCAGGCGCAGGCGGCGGGCGGTCTGTACAGCGACGAGGCGTTCGACTTGACACCGTTGGATCGGTTGCGCCCACGCATGGCCGATCTGGGGCGCGCCTGCGTTGACGCGCGGCACCGGCACGGCGGCGTGATCCTGGCGCTGTGGCGTGCGCTGGCCGACTACATGGTCGACCACCAACTTTCGACCATGGTGGGCTGCTGCAGCATCCCGCTCACCGATGGAGGACAAGCCGCCAGTTCGCTTTGGCGCCGACTGAGCCGCACGCACATCGTGCAGCCCGAGTTGCGGGTGACGCCGAAGCTGCCGTTTCCGGTGCACCTGCTCGACAGTTCCCGCGAGGTCGAAGCGCCGGCATTGCTGAAGGGCTATCTGCGCCTGGGCGCGAAAGTCCTTGGTCCGCCGGCCTGGGATCCGACCTTCGGCTGCGCCGATCTGCCGCTGCTCCTGCAGCTCGATGACATCGCGCCACGGTATGGACGCCGACTGCTAAAGTCGCCTTGGTGAGCTCGGCGTCATCGTTGAGTCAAAAGATCGTCAAACAACTGTCACACAAGCACGCGAAGATCCGCGCGGTGAGTCCGGCGACGCCGCCACCGCTGCAGCATCGAGATCAGGGCACGTTGGCGTTCAATGCCCGCGTGCTCGAGATGGCACGCCACAACGATGTGCCGTTGCTGGAGCGGCTGCGCTACCTGTGCATCGTGTCGTCCAATCTCGACGAATTCTTCGAGATTCGGGTCTCCGACACGATCGATGAACTTCATCGCCCCGGCACCGGCACCGCGCAGGCCGAGGCGGCCGCGGCGATGCGGGACATCTCGTTGACCGCCCACGCCCTGGTCGACGAGCAATACGCGCTCTACAACGATCAGCTGACGCCCGCCCTGAAGAAGGCCGGGATCCAGGTGCTGTCACACGGCCAGCGCAACAGCGCGCAACGGCGCTGGGTGAATGCGTTCTTCGCCCGCGAGGTGCGGCCGCTGCTGGTGCCGGTGAGCCTCGATCCGGCGCACCCGTTCCCGCAAGTGGCGAACAAGTCGCTGCACTTCATCGTGCGGCTGCACGGTCGCGATGCCTTTGGACGCCAGAACGACATCGCGATCGTGCGCGTGCCGCGCGCGCTGCCGCGCGTGATCAAGCTGCCCGAAGAACTCACCGGTCGGCGCCAGGGCTTCGTGTTGCTGTCGAGCGTGGTTCGCGCCCATCTGCACGAGCTCTTTCCCGAACGGCACGTCGAAGGCTTCTCGCAGTTCCGCGTCACGCGCGACTCCGACCTCGCCGTCGACGAACTCGAGGTGACCAATCTGCGCCAGGCACTGCGTCTGGGACTCTCGCAGCGCCAGTTCGGGCGCGCCGTGCGGCTGGAAGTGGCCACCTCGTGCCCCGAGCCGCTGTGGCAGTTCCTGCTCGAGCAGTTCAACCTGACCGAACAGGCGCTGTACCGAGTCGATGGTCCGGTCAACCTGGTGCGGCTGGCGCAGCTGATCGACCTGGCACCCACACCCGCGCTGCACTTTCCGCCGTACACGCCGGCCTGGCCCGCCACCGTGCCGCCCCTGGCGTCGATGTTCGATCGCTTGCGCGCTGCCGACGTGCTGCTGCACCATCCGTTCGAATCGTTCGAACCGGTGGTGTCGCTGCTGCGCGAGGCTGTGCACGACCCGCAGGTGCTGTCGATCCAGCAAACCATCTACCGCGCCGGTGCCGATTCCGCGCTGATGGACCTGCTGCTGGAGGCGGCCCGCCGCGGCAAAGAAGTGATGGTGGTGGTCGAACTCAAAGCGCGATTCGACGAAGAGGCCAACATGAACTGGGCCGAGCGCCTCGAGGCGCTGGGGGCGCAAGTGGTGTACGGCATCGTCGGCCTGAAGACACACGCCAAGATGCTGCTGATCACCCGGCGCGAAGGCCGCAGCCTGCGTCGCTATGGCCACCTGTCGACCGGCAACTACAACCCGCACACCGCACGCCTGTACACCGACATCGGGCACATGACGGCCGACCCGCACATCACGGCCGACATGGCGCAGGTGTTTCAGCACATGGCCAGTTCGAGCCGCATCAACGGGTTGAAGGCGCTGGTGATCGCGCCGTTCGCGCTGCATCGGCGCATGATGGACCACGTGCAGGCCGTGGCCGCTGCCGCAAAGGCCGGCAAGCCGGCACGCATCGTGCTGAAGATGAACGCGCTGACCGACGAGGCGCTCGGCCTGGCGCTGGCCGAGGCCGGCCGCGCCGGTGCCAGGGTCGACCTGATCGTGCGCGGCGCGTGCATCGTGCCCGCCCAGCGCCAGGGATTTTCCGACAACGTGCGCGTGCGATCGATCGTCGGCCGCTTCCTCGAGCACTCCCGGCTGTTCTATTTTCTCGCCGGTGACGACGAGAAGCTGTACCTGTCGAGCGCCGACTGGATGGGCCGCAACATGTTCCGCCGCATCGAATTGGCTTGGCCCATCAACGACCCGGCGTTGCGCCAACGCCTGATCGACGAGGCACTGACCGCCTACCTGCATGATGAACGCAACGCATGGCAGATGATGCCCGGCGGTCACTATGAACGACTGGCCGGCTCGCGCGGCAAGCCGGGGCACTCGGCGCAGCAGGAGCTCATGCGTCGCTACGATCGCGTGCAGCGCTGAACGGCGATGGATCTGATCCTGTGGCGACACGCCGACGCCGAAGACGGCGACGACGCGCCGCGCGATGACCTCAAGCGCAAGCTGACGCCGCGCGGCGAGCGCCAGGCCACGCGCGTGGCGCTGTGGCTGCACCGCCAGATGCCCGAGGGCGTGCGCATCCTGGTCAGCCCCGCGGCGCGTGCGCAGCGCACGGCGTCCAAGCTGGAGCGCAAGTTCGCGACGTTGGAAGCCATCGGGCCGAAGGCCAAGGCCGCCGATCTGCTGCAGGCCAGCGGTTGGCCCGACGGGCGACGCACGGTGTTGCTGGTGGGCCACCAGCCCGCGCTGGGCGACCTGGCGTCGCTGCTGCTCACCGGTCGCGAAGCCGCCTGGACGATTCGCAAAGGGGCGGTGTGGTGGCTGCGCCATCGCAGCAACGACAGCGAACGAGACAGCGAAGGGCGCGCGCAGACCTACCTGGTGTGCGTGCAGTCACCCGAAACGATGTAGCGCGTCAGACCACCTGCAGTTGCAAGGTCCATGGCGTGCGCGACCAGGCCTTCTCTTCCTCGCGCAGCAGGTGCATCGACAGCGGATGCGCCTCGGCCCACGGTGCATCGACCGAAAACGCCCAGCCCGGCGCAACCGCACCGATGCGCATCCGCCCGGGTGACGGGTCGCGTCGGGCATGGCAGAAGATGATCGCCATGCGCAGCGCAAGCAGCTGGTCGCGCAACAGCGCATTGGACTGCAGCCGGTCTTCGATCTTGCGCAGGCCACCGCGCTGGCCGAGCACCAGCGTGCTCAACTGCCCCAGCTGATGCTCGGCAAAGCCGGCGGCGTCGGCATTGCGCAGGATGTACTCGCCGTGCTTGTGGTAGTCCTCGTGCGAGACGGCCATGCCGACCTCGTGCAGCAAGGCCGCAAAGCCGAGCTTCTGCGACGCGCGCTGCGCACTGCCGTCGGCAGCCGGATGCAAGGCGTCGAACAGCCACATCGCCATGCGCTCGACGCGCTGTGCGTGCACCGTATCGACCCCAAAACGCCGTTGCAAGCGCTGCACGGTGGCCTGCCGCACGTCGGGTTGCATCGTGTCCTGCTGCGACAGCAGTTCGATCATCACGCCGTGGCGCAAGGCACCGCGTGCCGCCTCGATGCGCTCGAGCTGCAGCAGGTCGACCAGCGCCTGCACGATCGCCACGCCGCCGCCGATCACCGCGCGGCGGTCGTCCCTGAGTCCAGCCAGTTGCACGCGATCGACATGGCCGGCGTCGATCAGGCGTCGGGTCAAGGTGGCCATGGCCGCGCGCGTGACGGTGCCGTCGGTCAACCCTTCGGCGCGCAGTACGTCAGACACGGCCCCCACCGTGCCGGAGGCGCCGTAGACCGCGTCCCAGCGCTGCGCGCCCAACGCTTCGGCTGCTCCTTCGAGCACCGCCGAGGCGGCAACCCGCGCGGCCTCGAAATTGCGCGCGTGGATGCGACCGTCGGCGAAGTAGCGCATCGACAATTCGACGCTACCCACCGGGTAGGACTCCACCGATCCAGGCGCGGCGCCCTGCCCGCTGATCAGCTCGGTCGAACGTCCGCCGATGTCGAACACCAACCGCGCTTCGTCGGTCTGCGGCAAGAAGTGAGACACGCCGCTGTAGATCAGGCGTGCCTCCTCATGGCCGGAAATCACGTCGATCGGCAGGCCCAACTCCGCTTGCGCCTTGGCGATGAACACCTCGCGGTTCACCGCTTCGCGCAAGGTCGCAGTCGCCACCGCGCGCACCGCGCGCGGGTCGACGTCTCGCACCCGCTCAGCGAAGCGCGCCACGCTGGCCCAGCCGCGCTGCATCGAGGCTTCGTCGAGCCGTCGGTTGTCGTCGAGCCCCGCACCGAGGCGAACCGTGTCCTTCAGGTACTCCGCGCGCACCAGGTGGCCGTGCTCGGCGCGGCAGATCTCGAGCCGGAAACTGTTCGATCCGAGGTCAATCGCGGCGACCTGCAGCGCTCGATCCAAACGCGTGCCTCCATGGAGCGGCGCGCCGCATGGCGCGCACGCACGATCATGTCATGAGAGAGCGGCGCGTGGCATCAATCAAGCGCGCGCGGCGCGGGCCAGGCGTTCGGCGCAACCACGCGCCAGGTCGGCGTCACTGGCTTCGACCATCACGCGCAGCAACGGCTCGGTGCCCGAGGCACGGATCAACACTCGGCCATTGTCGGCCAGCTCGCGCTGCACCGCTTCCTGCTCGCTGGCGAGCGTCCGGTTGGCCTTCCAATCGACATCGGGCGCCAAGCGCACGTTGATCAGCGTCTGCGGGAACAGCGACACGCCATGCAGCAATTGCGGAAGACTCTGGCCACTGTGGCAGACCGCCTGCAGCACCTGCAGCGAGCTGATGATGCCGTCGCCGGTGGTGTGCTTGTCGAGCGCCAGCAGATGGCCCGAACCTTCGCCGCCGAGCAGCCAGTTGCGCGCACTGAGTTCTTCGAGGATGTAGCGGTCGCCGACCTTGGCGCGTACCATCGGCACGTCGCGCGCGCGCAGCGCGAGTTCGATTGCCATGTTGGTCATCAGCGTGCCGACCGCGCCTTCGACCTTCTGGCCCTTGGCCAGGCGCTCCGACACCATCACGTACAGCAGCTCGTCGCCGTTGTAGATGCGGCCGTCGCCGTCGACCATGATCAGCCGATCGGCATCACCATCGAGGGCCACACCGTAGTCGGCCTTGTGTTCCGCCACCGCCCTCACCAACGCCGCCGGCGCGGTGGCGCCGACGCCGTCGTTGATGTTCAAGCCATCGGGCGAGACGCCGATTGCCACCACATCGGCCCCGAGCTCATGGAACACGTCGGGCGCCACGTGATAGGCCGCGCCATGGGCCGCATCGACCACGATCTTCAAGCCGCGCAGCGACAGGTCGTGGCGCACCGTGCTCTTGCAGAACTCGATGTAGCGCCCGCTGGCGTCGTCGATGCGACGCGCCTTGCCGAGGCCGCCGGAATCGACCCATTGCGCCGATTCGCCGAGCGCCTTCTCGACCGCCGATTCCCACTCGTCGGGCAGTTTCTCGCCGGCGGCGGAGAAGAACTTGATGCCGTTGTCCGGATATGGGTTGTGCGATGCGCTGATGACCACGCCGAGATCCAAGCGCAACGCGCGCGTGAGGTAAGCCACCCCAGGTGTCGGGATCGGGCCGCTGAGCAGCGTGTCGACGCCAGCCGACGCAAAGCCGGCCTCGAGCGCCGACTCGATCATGTAGCCCGAGATCCGCGTGTCCTTGCCGATCACCACGCTCGGCCGCTTTTGGCTCTGACGCAGTACACGGCCCACGGCATGGCCCAGGCGCAACAGGAAGTCCGGCGTGATCGGCGACTGGCCGACCGTGCCACGGATGCCATCGGTGCCAAAGTAGCGTCTTGCCATGGTCTGCAGCTGCTCCTGTTGTTCGTGTCGATGATTGTGCTCAGGCCACCAAGCCCGAGCGGCGCCACACCGCCAGCGCATCGACCGTGGCCGCCACATCGTGCACACGAACGATGTGCGCGCCGCGTTGCACGGCCGCCAGCGCGGCCGCGATGCTGGCCGCCAGCCGTTCGCTTGCTTCGCGCCCGACCAGCAACCCCAGCGTCGACTTGCGCGACCAGCCCACCAGCAGCGGGCGGCCCAGACGAATCAACTCGGACTGCCGCTGCATCAACTGCCAATTGTGCTCCGGCGTCTTGCCGAACCCGATCCCCGGATCGAGCACCAGGCGTCCGGCATCGACACCGGCGCGATGCAACGTGTGCATTCGTTCCTGCAGGAAGGTGCTGACGGCAGCCACCACGTCGTCGTAGGCCGGCGCCTGCTGCATCGCGCCCGGGTCGTCACCCAGCATGTGCATCAAACACACGCCGCATGACCCGTGGGAGGCCACTGCGTCGAGCGCGCCGGGCCGCCGCAGCGCACGCACGTCGTTGACGATATCGGCATGTGCAGCGAGCGCCGCGCGCATCAGCGCCGGGCTGCTGGTGTCCACCGACACCGGCACGTTGAGCGTGCAGGCATGCTCCAACACCGGCAGCACGCGATCGATCTCCTCCTGCTCGCTCGGCGCACGGGCCCCCGGCCGGGTCGACTCACCCCCGATGTCGAGGATCTCGGCGCCCTCCTGCACGAGGCGATCGCAGTGCGCGCGGGCGGCGTCTGTGGCCAGGTGCCGACCCCCATCGAAGAACGAATCCGGCGTGACGTTGACGATGCCCATCACGCGTGGGCGCGACAGGTCAATCGAATGGCGCGTGGTCTGCCAGATCATCGCCGGCAACGGTATCAAAACAAACGGGGCCTTTCGGCCCCGTGTGCGTAAAAGATCGTCGCCGCGATCAGGAGGCCGCCACCGGCGCACCATCGGTGCTGACGGGCGGGTTGCCACCGCTTGGCTTGGCGGGCGACGGCGTCCAATCCTTCGGCGGGCGCGGCGGCTTGCCGGACATGATGTCGTCGATCTGGTCGCCGTCGATGGTCTCCCACTCGAGAAGCGCGTTGGCCATCGCGTGCATCTTGTCCTGGTTGTCTTCGATCAGCTTGCGTGCGATCGCATACTGCTCATCGATGATGCGCCGCACTTCGGCGTCGACCTTGCGCATCGTCTCTTCCGAGATGTTGGTGGTCTTGGTGACCGAACGGCCGAGGAACACCTCGCCTTCGTTCTCCGAGTACACCATCGGGCCCATCACGTCGCTCATGCCAAAACGCATCACCATGTCGCGGGCGATCGAGGTGGCGCGCTCGAAGTCGTTGCTGGCACCGGTGGTCATCTGGTTCATGAACACTTCTTCGGCGATACGGCCGCCGAACAGCATCGAGATGCGGTTGAGCATCAGGATCTTGTCGGTGCTGTAGCGGTCCTTCTCGGGCAGCGACACGGTCACGCCGAGCGCTCCGCCGCGCGGAATGATCGTCACCTTGTGCACCGGGTCGAGCTTGGGCAGCAGCTTGCCGATCAGCGCATGGCCGGCCTCGTGATAGGCGGTGTTGCGGCGCTCGTCCTCGTCCATCACCATGGACTTGCGCTCGGTGCCCATGATGATCTTGTCCTTGGCCTTCTCGAAGTCGACCATCTCGACCACGCGGCCGCTGCGGCGCGCCGCGAACAGCGCGGCTTCGTTGACCAGATTGGCCAGGTCGGCGCCCGAGAAGCCCGGCGTGCCGCGCGCGATCAGGTCGGCGCGCACGTCGGAGCCCAGCGGCACCTTGCGCATGTGCACGTTGAGGATCTGCTCGCGGCCGCGGATGTCGGGCAGCGTGACGTAGACCTGGCGGTCGAAGTGGCCCGGACGCAGCAGTGCCGGGTCGAGGATGTCGGGCCGGTTGGTGGCCGCCATCACGATGACGCCGAGGTTGGTCTCGAAGCCGTCCATCTCGACCAGCAACTGGTTCAACGTCTGCTCGCGCTCGTCATTGCCGCCGCCCAGGCCGGCGCCTCGGTGGCGACCGACGGCGTCGATTTCGTCGACGAAGATGATGCAGGGCGCGCTCTTCTTGGCCTGCTCGAACATGTCGCGCACGCGCGCCGCGCCGACACCGACGAACATCTCGACGAAGTCGGAACCCGAGATCGAGAAGAACGGAACCTTGGCTTCGCCAGCGATGGCCTTGGCCAACAGCGTCTTGCCGGTGCCCGGCGGGCCGACCATCAGCACGCCGCGCGGGATGCGGCCGCCGAGCTTCTGGAACTTCTGCGGGTCCTTCAGGAAGTCGACGAGCTCCTTGACTTCTTCTTTCGCCTCGTCGCAGCCGGCGACGTCGGCGAAGGTGATCGAGTTGTTGCTCTCGTCGAGCATGCGCGCGCGGCTCTTGCCGAAACTGAAGGCGCCGCCCTTGCCGCCGCCTTGCATCTGCCGCATGAAGTAGATCCAGACGCCGATCAACAGCAGCATCGGGCCCCAGCTGATGAGGATGCTCATCAGGATCGACGGCTCCTCGCGCGGCTTGACGTCGAACTTGACACCGTTGGCGATCAGGTCGCCCACCAGACCGCGGTCGAGGTAGGTGGCGGTCGAACGGATGCGCTTGTCGTCGTTGGTGACGGCCAGGATCTCGGTGCCGCCGTTGCCTTCCTGCAGTGTTATGGCCTTGATGCGCTTGGCGCGCACCTCCTCCAGGAAGTCGGAATAGCCGATCTGCGAGCCCTGCGTGACGCCACGGTCGAACTGCTTGAAGACCGCGAACAAGACCAGCGCGATCACCAGCCAGACCGCTACCTTAGAGAACCATTGATTGTTCACCGTGGCTCCTTCTAGCCTACACAGCCGTGTCGAGGCGGTGTGCCTCGAGGCTGGTGCCCGCCGACCCATGCGGCGCCCACGGGCTCAATTGGGGTTGATTCTAGTGCACACAAGGGTGCGAGTCCCTGTGGCGACAGCCGCCAGTGCCCGGCGTGAACTGCGCATTCGTGCGCAGCCATCAGAGCCGTTGCATCCCCGACCGTCATCGGGCCTTCAGACCGCTGCCAACCAGGAAGGTTTCAGATGATTTGTCCCGTGACGCCTTTGGCTTGACAGGCTTCACCACCCGGAAGGTCTTCTTGAAGAGTTCCACCAGCTGGCTGTAGCCGCTGCCATGGAACGCCTTGGTCACCAATGACCCTTCGGGTCGCAGGTGTTGGCGAGCGAAATCGACCGCGACTTCAACCAAAAGCGACATCCGCGCCGCGTCGCTCACCGCCACGCCCGAGAGGTTGGGCGCCATGTCGGACAGCACCACGTCCACGGGCCGGCCTTGCAAGGCTTGCTGCAATTGCGCCGCCACCGCCTCGTCGGTGAAGTCGCCCTGAATGAACGACACGCCCTCGATCGCCTCCATCGGCAGCAGGTCGAGCGCGACGATGGTGCCGTTGAGCGCGCCGTGCGCGGCACCGCCGACACCGGCGGCCTTGGGGGCGAAGCGCCGCCGCACGTATTGGCTCCATGCACCTGGCGCGGAGCCAAGATCGACGACCAGCTGCCCGGGCTTGAGCAGGTTCAAGGACTCGTCGATCTCCTTGAGCTTGTAGGCTGCGCGCGCGCGGTAGCCCTCCTTGCGCGCCAATCGGACGTAGGGATCATTGACATGGTCGCTCAGCCAGGCCTTGTTGACCTTGGCGCTCTTGGTCCGAACCTTCATGGCGCGCCGATAATAGGCCGATGCCCGCACTGCAACTGACCGCCGAACAACGCAAGAACCTGCGCAGTCAGGCCCATCACCTGGATCCGGTGGTCATGATCGGCGGCGAGGGCTTGAGCGCAGCGGTGCGCAAGGAACTCGACGCCGCCCTCACCGCCCACGGCCTGATCAAGGTGCGCGTGTTCTCCGATTCGCGCGAGCAGCGCGACGCGTTGCTCGGCGAGGCGGCCGCGTCGCTCGACGCCGCGCCGGTGCAGCACATCGGCAAGCTGCTCGTGCTGTGGCGGCCGATGCCGCTCAAGGCCAAGGAAGCGAGTGAGCCCAGCGACGAGCGCATGCCCGGCCCACGCATCGTGCGACTGGTCAAGTTCTCCAAGAGCGCGACGCACCGGCCAACGATCAAAAAAGTGAAGGTGCTCGGCAACCAGCGGGTCACCGCCGGCGGGTTGATCAAGCGGGCCAAGCGGCGGGCGACGAGCGTGAAGAAAAAGGCGCCCGGCTGACTGCAAGAGGTCAGACGTAGCGCACGTCGACGATCTCGTAGCTCTTGATCCCGCCCGGCGCCTGCACGTCGGCGACGTCACCGCTCTCCTTGCCGATCAGCGCACGCGCGATCGGCGAGCTGATCGAGATCAAGCCCTTCTTGAGGTCCGCCTCGTCGTCGCCGACGATCTGGTACGTCACGTGCGGGCCGCCGCTTTCGTCCTCCAGCTCGACGGTGGCGCCGAACACCACGCGCCCACCCGCATCGAGCGACGCCGGATCGATGATCTGGGCCGCCGCCAGCTTGCTTTCGATCTCGGCGATGCGGCCTTCGATGAAGCCCTGCTTGTCCTTGGCCGCTTCGTACTCGGCGTTCTCCGACAGGTCGCCCTGCCCGCGCGCCTCGGAGATGGCTTGGATCACCGCATGGCGCTCGACGGTTTTGAGCCTTTGCAGCTCGCTCTTCAGCAGATCGGCACCGCGTCTCGTCAAGGGTATGGTTACCATCGCTTCGTCCTGTCAAAGAGAAAACGCGCCGCGAGGCGCGTCAGCAGGGAAAACGCGCCTCAGGAAGGCGCGTCACCGGCAGTCTAGTGCAATTCGGCGTGCAGTTCCTGCAGCGACCAGACGCTCAGGTCTTCCTGGTGCTTGAGCGCTTCGGTCGCCGCCTCGCAGCCCGCCATCGTGGTGTAGTACGTGACTCGGTTGGCGATGGCTGCGGTGCGGATGTGGCGCGAATCGGCAATGGCCGTGCGCGTCTCGTCGACCGTGGTGTACACGAGCTGGACCTCGCCTGCCTTGACCTTGTCGGCGATGTGGGGGCGGCCGTCCTTGACCTTGTTGACCACGGTCACTGCGATGCCGGCCGCCGCGATGGCAGCGGCCGTGCCCTTGGTGGCCGCAATCTGGTAGCCCAGATCCACCAGGTCGCCGGCCACCTTGACGGCGCGGTCCTTGTCGTTGTTCTTCACGCTGATCACCACCGTGCCCTTGCTTGGCAGGCGCGAGCCGGCGCCGAGCTGGCTCTTGAGCATGGCCTCGCCGAAGGTCTTGCCCACGCCCATCACCTCGCCGGTGGAGCGCATCTCGGGGCCGAGGATCGGGTCCACCCCAGGGAACTTGTTGAATGGGAAAACAGCTTCCTTGACGCTGAAATACGGCGGAATCACCTCGCCCTTCACGCCGCGCTGGTCGTTCAGCCGCTGGCCCGCCATGCAACGCGCCGCGATCTTGGCCAACGGCTGAGCGGTGGCCTTGCTGACGAACGGCACCGTGCGCGACGCACGCGGGTTGACCTCGAGCACGTAGACCACCGCGTCGTCCGGCGTGCTGACGTCGCCCTGGATCGCGAACTGCACGTTCATCAGGCCCACGACCTTCAGCGCCTTGGCCATCAGCGTGGTCTGGCGGCGCAACTCGTCCTGCAACTGCGTGGGCAGCGAGTAGGGCGGCAACGAGCACGCCGAGTCGCCCGAGTGCACGCCGGCCTGCTCCACGTGCTCCATGATGCCGCCGATCATCACCTCGCTGCCGTCGCTGACGGCGTCGACATCGACCTCGATCGCGTCGTCGAGGAACCGGTCAAGCAGCACCGGCGACTTCTCGCTCACGCGCACCGCCTCGCGCATGTAGCGCTCGAGATCCTTGTCGCCGTGCACGATCTCCATCGCACGGCCACCGAGCACGTAGCTCGGCCGCACCACCAGCGGGTAGCCGATCTCGTGCGCCAGCGTGATCGCGGTCTCCTCGGTGCGCGCGGTGCGGTTTGGCGGCTGCTTGAGCTCGAGCTCGTGCAACAGCTTCTGGAAACGTTCGCGGTCCTCGGCAATGTCGATCGAGTCGGGCGTGGTGCCGATGATCGGCACGCCGGCGCGCTCGAGGTCGAGCGCCAGCTTCAGCGGCGTCTGGCCGCCGAACTGCACGATCACGCCGGCCGGCTTCTCCTTGTCGACGATCTCGAGCACGTCTTCGAGGGTGACGGGCTCGAAGTACAACCGGTCGCTGGTGTCGTAGTCGGTCGACACCGTTTCCGGGTTGCAGTTGACCATGATGGTCTCGTAGCCGTCCTCGCGCATGGCCAGCGCGGCGTGCACGCAGCAGTAGTCGAATTCGATGCCCTGGCCGATGCGGTTCGGCCCGCCGCCAAGCACCATGATCTTCTTGCGGTTGGTCGGCTCGGCTTCGCACTCCTCGTCGTAGGTGCTGTACACGTAGGCCGTCTGCGTCGCGAACTCGGCGGCGCAGGTGTCGACACGCTTGTAGACCGGCCGCACGTGCATGGCATGGCGCGTCTTGCGCACCTCGTGCTGGTGCGTGCCGAGCAGCTTGGCGAGGCGCCGATCCGAGAACCCCTTCTGCTTGAGGTAACGCAGCTCGTCGGCGCTCATGCCCGCCAGCGCACGCCCGGCGAGCTGGCGCTCGATCGCCACCAATTCCTCGATCTGCGCCAGGAACCACGGATCGATGGCGGTCTCGTCATGCACCTCGTCCAGGCTCATGCCGATGCGGAACGCATCGCCGACGTACAGGATGCGTTCCGGGCCGGCATTGCCGATCGCCTCGACGATCTCCTCGCGATCGCTGTCACGCTCGCTCAGGCCGTCGATGCCGGTCTCCAGGCCGCGCAGCGCCTTCTGGAAGCTCTCCTGGAACGTGCGGCCGATCGCCATCACCTCGCCCACCGACTTCATCTGCGTGGTCAGGTGCGGATCGGCCTCGCGGAACTTCTCGAACGCGAAACGCGGGATCTTGGTGACCACATAGTCGATGCTGGGCTCGAAGCTCGCCGGCGTGGCGCCACCGGTGATGTCGTTGCGCAGCTCGTCGAGCGTGTAGCCCACCGCCAGCTTGGCGGCGATCTTGGCGATCGGGAACCCTGTGGCCTTCGACGCCAGCGCCGAGCTGCGGCTGACGCGCGGGTTCATCTCGATCACGATCATGCGGCCGTTGCCCGGGTGGATCGCGAACTGCACGTTGGAGCCGCCGGTGTCGACGCCGATCTCGCGCAGGATGGCAATCGACGCGTTGCGCATCAGCTGGTATTCCTTGTCGGTCAGCGTCTGCGCCGGCGCCACGGTGATCGAGTCTCCGGTGTGGATCCCCATCGGATCCAGGTTCTCGATCGAGCAGACGATGATGCAGTTGTCCGCCTTGTCGCGCACCACCTCCATCTCGAACTCTTTCCAACCGATCAGCGACTCTTCGATCAGCAGTTCCTTGGTGGGCGAC
>DATKJN010000669.1:0-5309 GCA_035543655.1 Burkholderiaceae bacterium
TGCTTGTCCCTTGTCGGCGTCTTGCATGCGCGATGTTCTCTCGTCAGTCGCCGTGCGTCACGAAGCCAGTGACCTCCAGGCCATAGCCGGTCATGCTCGGCATGCGGCGCGGGCTGCCGAGCAGGCGCATGCGCGCGACACCGAGGTCGCGCAGGATCTGAGCGCCAATGCCGTACGTGCGCAAGTCCATCGGTGATTGCGCGCTGCGTGTTCGCTCGTCGCTGTCGGGCAGACACTGCGCGCTGAGCGTGGCGACGTCGGCCGTGCAGTTCAGCAGTACGGCGACGCCGCGGGGGCTGCGCTGCAGCGCCTGCAAGGCCCGCGCCAACGGCCACGAGTGTCCCTCGGCCGCCACGTCGAGCAGGTCCAGCGCCGTGAACGGCTCGTGCACGCGCACCAGTACCTCGTCGGTTGGCTGCCAGCGGCCGTGGCACAGCGCGAGGTGCAGACCGCGTCCACGGTCGCGATAGGTGAGGCAACGAAAGTTGCCGTACGGTGTGACCAGTTCGCGCTCGCCGCTGCGCTCGATCAAGGACTCGCTGTGGCTGCGAAACGCGATCAAGTCGGCGATGGTGCCGATCTTGAGCCCGTGCCGCTCGGCGAACCTCTCCAGGTCGGGCAGGCGCGCCATGCTGCCGTCGTCGTTCATGATCTCGCAGATCACCGTGGCGGGAGTCAGTCCCGCCATGCTGGCGAGGTCGCAGCCGGCCTCGGTATGGCCGGCGCGCATCAACACCCCGCCGTCTTGCGCCTGCAGCGGAAAGATATGGCCCGGCTGCACGAGGTCGGTTGGTCGCGCGTCGCGAGCCACCGCTGCCTGCACGGTGCGCGCCCGATCGGCCGCCGAAATGCCGGTGGTGACACCGCGCGCGGCTTCGATCGAGACGGTGAATGCGGTTCCATGCACCGTGCCGTTGCGCGCCGCCATGGGCGGCAGTTGCAAACGCTCGCAGCGCTCACGCGTGAGAGTCAGGCAAACGAGACCGCGGCCGTGCTTGGCCATGAAGTTGATGCCGTCCGCGCTCACGTGGTCGGCGGCCAGCATCAGGTCGCCTTCGTTCTCGCGATCTTCCTCGTCGACCAGGATGATCATGCGCCCGGCCGCCAACTCGGCAACCAGGTCGGGGATCGGGGCCATCGGCATGCGCCGATTGTAGGCGGGGGGTCAGGCTCGACGCCCGACAGCACCTGCGCGCTGGCGCCAACCTGTCGGCATGGCCCGCATGGCCAATGCCGTGTAGGAGTCAGCGGCTCTTGCGGATCCAGCCCAACCAGCCGCCACTCGGGCGCGAGGTGGGTTCGGCGCGCGCCGCCGGGTGCATGCGCAACACCATCAAGCCTGACAGCAAATACAAGCCGTTGAGCATGCGGACCGCGCGGTCGATGTTCATGCCGGGCCAGCGCGAGATCGAGCGCAGCGAGGCGGTCTCGCGGCGCAGCCGTTGCACGGCCGGACCGACCGCTCCCGATACCGGTAGAGCACCAATGTGGAAATCCGGTGACACGCGATAAGCCGCGTTGCCGCCGATCTCGTTGATCAGCGTGCCGCGCGGGCCGTGCAGGCCCATGGCCCACAGCAACGGCTCGAGCGGACGGTAGTGCTTCTCTTCGGCGACCCGCTCGGTCATAAAGTGACCCGGCGCCCGCACACCCGGCGGCTCGACGCTGTGCACGCTGAGCTCGCGCACGCCCTGCAGAATCTCGCTGGTGATGTCGCGCGGCGAATGGAACAGGCGCTCGCGTGGGAACACGGTGAGCGGCCACACCAATTCGCGGTGCAGCACATAGATCAGCGCGGGTTCGCGGTGGCGCATGCACGCGGCGATCACTTCCATCGCGTCGGTGCCGCTTTGCGAGTATTCGAGCCGCGCGAGTTCACTGACCAGCGTGGTCGGCAGCACCGTCGGCCCACCGAGCTTGGCGTAGCCGCTGTTGCCGGTTTCGAGTCGGACGCGTTCGAACTCGCTGACCCGCCATAGGGTGGAATCGTCGAAATCCTGCATGCGAGCCTAACTCCCCTCCCAAGCCGGGCAATAAGGCCGCCCGGCGTTCGCACGAGTCAATACTACTTGAGCGTCACGCGATTTGGGTGTATCCGATTGCGTTTGCGCCAGCTCAAAAACGAGGGATTCCGCTCCATCCCCCGAGGCTCGAATTCCCGGCGGGCTCGCACCGGATTCGTATATCAGCGCGGCTGAATCTGGGGCGCCGACGCCAGGCGCTCGACGTACCGGGCGATCAGGTCAATCTCCAGGTTCACTCGCGACCCGGGTGTCAGCTCCCCGAGGGTCGTGTGCGACAACGTGTGCGGGATCAGGTTGATCGACACCAGGCAGGCATCGGGCCGATCATCGACCCGATTGACGGTCAAGCTGACGCCGTTGACGACCAGAGAACCCTTTACGGCGATGAAGCGCGCCAAATCCGCCGGGCAGCGAATCACCAGCTCGGTCGATTCGCCCGCGGCGCGCATCTGCTCGATCGCGCCAATGCCGTCGACGTGGCCACTGACGAGGTGGCCTCCGAGCCGGTCGCCGACGCGAAGCGCCAACTCGAGATTGACATGCCCCGGCCTGTCGAGGCCCGCGGTGCGCGACAGGCTTTCGCCTGAGATGTCGACTTCGAAGCGCTGGGTCGTGGTGTCCAGGGAGGCGGCGGTCATGCAGGCGCCGTTCAACGCGATGCTGTCTCCGACAGCCACGCCGTCGAGATAGCCCTTGGGTGTTTCGATCACGAGCCGCAGGCCGTGTGCGCGTGTACCACCGAGCGCCTGTATGTGCGCGATGGTGCCGATGGCCGTCACGATGCCGGTGAACATGGCGCGATTCTCTCAGGCTTGCTTGTGCCTCGACCGGTGCGTCAGTCGAGTGTGCGCTCGCGGTCCAGCGGCCTCACGATGAGGCGCAGATCGTTACCGCACGGCGTGGCACTGACGAAACGCAGCGACGGGGCGTCGTCCAATGCTGCCAGTTCTGGCAGCGCTGCGATGGGTCGGCCTGGCCCGATCAGCTTGGGTGCGACGTACAGCAAGAATTCGTCGACGAGATCAGCCGCGATCAGTGCCGCATTCAAACGCGGACCGCCTTCGACATGCAGCTCGTTGACGCCGCGCCGCGCCAGGTCCACCAGCACGGCGTGGAGTTCGACGTGGCCATCGGCCGCTGCACGTTCGATCACTTCGACGCCACGCTGGCGCAGCGCGTCGATGGCGGCGCTGACGCGAGCACAGTAAACCAGCGCCTGTCCTGGTGCGGCGAACAGCTGCGATGTCGCGGGCACGCGCAGCTGTGAATCGATGAGCACGCGCAACGGTTGCATGTCGGTGGCGACCAAGCGCACGTCGAGACGTGGGTTGTCGGTCAGCGCTGTGCCGGAGCCCGTCAGCACCGCACCGGCGCGGCGACGCCAGGCGTGACCATCGGTGCGTGCTTCCATTCCGGTGATCCACTGGCTGCGACCGTCCGAGAGCGCGGTTCGTCCGTCGAGCGACGAGGCGACTTTCAGCCGCACCCACGGCCGCTGCCGCCGCATGCGCGAAACGAAGCCGATGTTCAGTTCGCGCGCTTCGTCGGTCAGCGCGCCCTGTGCAATCTCGACACGGATTCCTGCAGCGCGCAGCTTCTCAACGCCGCCGCCGTGAACGAGCGGATTGGGATCGATCGCCGCCACGACGACGCGCGCCAGTTTCGCCGTGATCAATGCATCGCAGCACGGCGGCGTGCGTCCGTGGTGCGAACACGGCTCGAGCGACACCCACGCCGTGCCACCCGTGGTATCGGCGCCAGCGGCCTGCGCCGCGCGCAAAGCCATCACCTCGGCATGCGCCTCACCCGCGCGCTGCGTGGCGCCTTCGCCGACCACGTGCCCCTGCGCGTCGGCAAGCACGCAGCCGACGCGCGGATTCGGATCGGATCGACCGATCGCAGTGTGGGCGAGTTCAAGCGCGCGCCGCAGCTGGCGCAAGTCGTGCTCGTCGAGCGGCATGGCCGGTCGAGTCTAGCCGCTGAGCTATGGCGGCGTCGGCTGATGCTGCAGCGTGTTGCTGTTGACGACGTCGCCTGCCGCGGGATTCGCCGGCACGTCAGTGGGGCAGGTCTTGACCGATGGGATGACGACAAAATTCTGGTCTGTCAAATTGCCGCTCACGTCGGCGTAGTTGCGTGGGTGATCAACATTGGGCACGGTCAGCGCGTCGCTGGCAGCCGAGGTGTAGCGACACACCTTGAAGCGATCGTCGCCCGCGCTGTTGCTGATTTGCCAGTTGAGGTCGTCATTGCCGACGTGGGTGGGCTGCGCCTCGATGAGCGTGCGACCCGACCACTGGCCGTTCGAGTTCGATTTGACGACGCAGAAGTAGGTGGCGAACGGCAACTGGCCAAAGAATGTGGTGTCGTAGTTCGCATCGTCGATGCAGAAGGATCCGCTCGGGTGTCCGGAGCTTGTCAGCGTGAGTTGCATGCGCATGCGCAGCGCCGGGCCGGGGGGATTTTCCACGTCGGCGGCCGTCAGATCCGGCCCACCGGTGTTGCGCCAGAAACGGACGAAACCGCTCAGCAACTGCGCGACCGTATTGTTGGCGCACGATGACACGTCCGAGGGTTGAATGTTCTCATTGCTCAGGTCACTGTCGCCGAGGGCGCGATCGCAGATGCCGGTGATCAAGCCCGTGGCGTTGTTGAACACCAATACCAGCCACGGCCTGAACGACGGCACGAAAGCACTTCGTCCGTCTCCGAAATCCCGTGCCTGCACCGGTATCGAGGGGTGCCGCTTGAATGGGCGACGCACCGGGCCCCCTGCAGCGGCGCCGCGCAGAACACCCAGGCTTCCCGAAAGCGCCGGCGCTGCCGCGGCGATGCTGGTCGAAAGCAACACCTCCTGCCGCTGACCGGCACGATCGTTCCACGACACGGTGACGCGCATCGCCTTGGCAGGCGGGTCGGTGTAGGTGGTGACGGTGCTCTCGACGTGGTAGGTCGCACTGCTGTTCGCGGGTGTGATGTCCTGGGTGCTGCTGACGATCTCTTCCCAAGCGCTTTGACCAGCTCCCTTGTCAGCCGAATCGATCACTTGAAAGCTTCGGCCCTTCTCCAGAGTTTCCTGCGCAATCCGCGTGGCCTCCGAGCGTTGCTTGGCGATGTCGCCGTTCAGGCGCAACGTGGATTGCACGCCGACCACCGCCAGCATGCCGAATGCCATCACAGCCAATGCCACCATCGCCTCGACGAGCGAGACGCCGCGTGACGCGTTGTGCTTTCCTGCCCGCATGTCAGCTCCCCGCTTCGAAGTCACGCCAGCTGCCTGGTACG
>DATKJN010000670.1:0-7819 GCA_035543655.1 Burkholderiaceae bacterium
CGTTGCGCGCCAGCAGCGGCCCCAGCACCAGGATGGCAGCGCGCATCGTCTTGACCAGTTCGTACGGCGCCTCGGGTGACTTGATCCGAGAAGCGTCGATCGACACCTCGTCGGTGCGTTCGGACGAGCGCTCAGCGCCGACTCCCATGTTGCACAGCAGCTTCAACGTGGTGTTCACGTCCTGCAGCCGCGGCACGTTGGCCAGCGTGACCGGGGCCGCCGCGAGCAACGCCGCGCACAGCCCCGGCAGTGCGGCGTTCTTGGCGCCGGAAATCGAAACCTCGCCCTGGAGCTTTCGGCCGCCGCGGATCAGGAGTTTGTCCATCAGGTGCGCTTCGTGTTCGAGCGCGGTGTGGACTCAGGAGGGATGCCGGATTGCGTCAGCCTCGCGGCCACGCCACCACACCCCGCAGCGTCCAGCGCCGCGGAAGGTTCAATGGTGGTGGTGCTGCGACCGCTGGTTCTCAGCGGCCCATTCGGCGGGGGTGAGCGTCTTCATCGACAGGGCGTGAATCTGCTCGCGCATTCTATCGCCCAACGCCGTGTACACCTGCTGGTGGCGCCGCACGCGCGGCTGGCCCTCGAAGGCGGGCGAGACGATGGTGGCGAAAAAGTGGCGCCCGTCGCCTTCCACCACGAGGTGCTCGCAGGCGAGACCGTCCGCGATGAAGCGGCGCACGTCGTCGGCGGTGGGGTCGGCCATGGCACGGATTATGGCCCGGGCGCCGAACCGACCGTCAGTGCCGGATCTTGTAGCCCAGGTGCAGCAGCCGCAGCGCGATGCCCGCCACCAGCGCGAAGCTCACCGCCACCACCGCCAGGCTGATCAGCGGCGGCACGTCGCTGACGCCGAAGAAGCCGCGCCGGAAACCGTCGGTCATGTAGAAAAACGGATTCAGGTGGCTCACTGCCTGCCAGAAGTCGGGCAGCGAGTGCACCGAATAGAACACGCCCGACAGGAACGTCATCGGCATGACGACGAAGTTCTGGAACGCGGCCATCTGATCGAACTTGTCGGCCCACAACCCAGCGATCAGCCCGAGCGAGCCCATCAGCCCAGCGCCGAACACGGCGAACACGACGATCCACCACGGCTCGGCCACTTGGGGTGGCGCGAACCACACCGTGACCGCCAGCACGCCGGTGCCGACCGCAAGGCCGCGCAGCACCGAGGCACCGACATAGGCCGCGTACCAGGCGGTGGGCGACAGCGGCGTCAGCAGCAGGAACACCAGGTTGCCGGTGATCTTGCTTTGCACCAGCGACGAGCTCGAGTTGGCGAACGCGTTCTGCAGCACGCTCATCATCACCAACCCAGGAATCAGGAAGCTGGTGTAGCCCACGCCGGGAAACGCCTCGACGCGGTTCTCCAGTACGTGGCCGAAGATCAACAGGTACAACACCGCGGTGAGCACCGGCGCCGCGACGGTCTGGAACGCCACCTTCCAGAAGCGAAGCAGTTCCTTGCGAAACAGCGCGCCCGCGCCGGTGAGCGACATCGTGGTCATGTCAGCGGCGCCCGGTCGCCCGAAGCCGCTGACGCGGCCCCCTCGGGGGGCAGCGAGCAATGCGAACGTGGGGGCACTTTCATGGTGGCACGATAGCAGCCTGGCAACCGAGAGGCTCCCGGTGATGAACGACGTCCAGTGGCTGTGGGCCGGCGCGAGCGGCTACTCGTACAAGGAATGGAAGGGGCCGTTCTATCCCGAAGACCTCGCCGACGACGGCATGCTGGGCTACTACGCGCAGCACATGCCGACGGTGGAGATCAACAACACCTTCTATCGCAACCCCAAGCGCGAAGTGCTGACCAAGTGGGCCGAGTGCACACCGCCTCATTTCCGCTTCGCCATCAAGGCCACGCGCCGCATCACCCACGACGGACGCCTCAAGCTCGAAAACGGCGTGGCCGAGCCGCTGCAATACCTGTACGGCAGCCTCGATGCATTGGGCGACAAGCTCGGCGCGGTGCTGTTCCAGCTGCCGCCGAATCTGAAGAAGGACGTGCCGCGGCTGCAGGCGTTTCTCGAGCTGCTGCCGCCGAACCACCGTGCGGCGTTCGAGTTCCGCAACGACAGCTGGTTTCACGATGAGGTGTACGCGGCCTTGAAGGCCGTCGGCGCGTCGTTGTGCTTCTCCGAGCGCGAGGACAACGCGCCGCCGCCGCTGGTGGAGACCGCGCCGTGGGGCTATGTGCGGCTGCGCCTGGAAGCGTACGGCGAGGCCGACCTCGGCGGTTGGGCCGAGCGGCTGGCCGGCACCCAGTGGCAACAGGTGTATTGCTACTTCATGCACGAGCCCACCGCGCCCGGCTACGCGACCACGCTCAATCGCCTGGCAGGTGGACTGGCGCGGCGCTGACCGGCTTGCCGTCGCCGCCGGCCATGATCTCGAGAAACACGTCTTCGAGATCGGCGCGGCCGATCTCCAGGTCTTCCACGCGCACGCCGCCCGCGCGCAACTGACCGAGGATCACCTCGACCTCGGCGGCATCGTGCGCGCTGACCTGCGCGATGCGGCCGGTCACGCGCGCGTGCGCCGCCACCTCGGGCGGCAACGCGTCGTCGGTCTTGAAGCGCAGCATCGTGCTCGCGGTGCCGGCCAGCAGGTTGGCGGTGCGATCCAGTGCCACCACACGGCCCTGCTTGAGCATCGCGATGCGGCCGCACAGCGCCTCGGCTTCCTCGAGGTAGTGCGTGGTCAGCAGCACCGTGTGCCCCTGCTTGTTGAGCCGCGCGACAAACTGCCAGAGCGTCTGCCGCAGCTCGACGTCGACGCCGGCCGTGGGCTCGTCGAGCACGATCACCGGAGGGCGGTGCACCAGCGCCTGCGCGACCAGCACGCGCCGCTTCATGCCGCCCGACAGCTGCCGCATGTTCGACTCTCCCTTGTCGGCCAGGCCGAGTTCGGACAGCAGCTCGTCGATCCAGGCGTCGTTGTCGTGCACGCCGAAGTAGCCGCTCTGGATGCGCAGCGTCTCGCGCACGCTGAAGAACGGGTCGAACACCAGCTCCTGCGGCACCACGCCGAGCGCCTTGCGCGCCGCAGCGTAGTCGCGGACCACGTCGTGGCCCATCACCTTGACGCGACCGCCGCTGGCGCGCGTGAGGCCGGCCAGCACGCTGATCAAGGTGGTCTTGCCGGCACCGTTCGGACCCAGCAGGCCGAAGAACTCGCCTTGTTCGATGTCGAAACTCACCCGGTCGAGCGCCCGCAGATCGCCGCGTGCCGTCGGGTAGGTCTTTCCGACTTCTTGGAATGAGACCGCTGGCATCGGCAGGGATTGTAGGCAGCGCGGATGGGCGAGGCCGGTGCAAGAATCCAGGCCGCCATGGCCGAGAAGAAGAAACCGCGCCGCACCGCCGAACGCATCCTCGAGGTGACGCTGGAGCTGTTCAACCGCTTCGGCGAGCCCAATGTGAGCACGACGGCGATCTCGGCCGAGATGAGCATCAGCCCCGGCAATCTGTATTACCACTACCCGGCCAAGGACGAGCTGATCAATGCGCTGGTCGATCGTTATGAACGATCGCTCCGCGAACTGCTCGGCGCGGCGGACAGCGTGCGCAACGTCGAAGACGCATGGTTGTTCGTGCACATGATGTTCGAGCTGATCTGGAACTACCGATTCCTGTACCGCGATCTCAACGACCTGCTCAGCAAGAACCGCAGGCTCGAGACCCACTTTCAAGCCGCGCTGAGCGACAAGGCGCGGGCTGTGCAAGCGTTGCTCGACGGATTGGCGCGCGGCCAGGCGATGGCCGCGCCGCCGGAGTCGGCCGCGGTGTCGCATGCGATGGTGGTGGTGCTGACCTACTGGCTGAGCTACGAGTACGTGCGCGACCCGCGCCGCGCGCTCGAACCCGAGAGCGCCGCGGCGGCGCTGAACCGCGGCGCGTTCCATGTCTTGAGCCTGCTGCTGCCGTATCTGGAGCCCGCAGCCCGCGAACACCTGATGGCGCTGGCCGGCGCCTATCGAGACAATGCCGCGACGCGCTGACGCGCGCGACAACTAGACCACCCAGGAGACCCAACCGATGGCCAAATGGACCGCCTTTCCGTACGACAGCGCCGACTACACCTACGACAACGCCGCGCTGAAGAAGAACTGGGCGCGGCTGCACGCCGGCGACGCCGAACCCTTGCCCAAGGATGACAAGGTGCTTGCCGCATGGGCGCTGTTCCACGCCGGCGAGTTTCAGAAGGCCTGTGACGCTGGGCTCAAGGCGGGCGGCGCCGGCATCACCGCGGCCAACAAGGCGCAGGCGATCTACGCCAACTACCTCGAGAAGAGCGAGAAGAACAAGCTGGCGCTGTTCCTCGAGGTGGCCGAGCGTGCCGAGGCGCAGCAAAAGAGCGACACCAAGAACCCGAACGCACATTACTGGATGGCTTACGCACTCGGCCGCTACAGCCAGGGCATCAGCGTGGCCAAGGCACTGACGCAGGGCCTGGGCAGCAAGGTGAAGGGCGCGCTCGAGACGACCATCAAACTGGCGCCGAAACATGCCGACGCGCACATCGCGCTCGGCGCATTCCACGCCGAGGTGATCGACAAGGTCGGCAAGCTGCTCGGCAAGACACAAGGCGCCGATGCGGCCACCGGACTCAAGATGTACCAGCAGGCGCTGAAGCTCAATCCGGCCAGCGCGATCGCGCGCGTGGAATACGCCAACGGACTGGTGATGCTCGAAGGCGACAAGAAGATGAAGGAAGCCGAGCAGCTCTACGCCGACGCTGCCGAGTGCAAGCCGCTCGATGCGATGGAGCGGCTCGACGTGGAGATGGCGAAGGCCGAACTGGAGGAGTGAGTCACTCCCAGGGCAGCATCAAGGTGACCAGCAGCAGCTTGTCGAATTCCGGCTGGAAGCGGTCGATGATGGCCTGCGGATCGGGGCACAGCGCGCTGTCGGTGATCAGGCCGAACTGCACGCCGCCGGCATAACTCAGGATCGACACACCCACCCCGATGTGCCCCGACGCGGGGACCCAGAACATGGTCTGGCGAATCGTCGAGCCGCAGAAGGCCAGCGGCTGCTGCGGGCCGGGCACGTTGGTCATCACCGCCGTGGCCTTCTTCGCGAACAGATTCAGGATCGCGTCCTGCACCGGCTTGATCATCAGGCCAGCAACCGCCAGCACCGCGAACGCGAGCAGTGGCTGATAGCTGCCCTTGAGTTCGCTCATGCGCTGCCGCACCGCATACACGCGCTCGATCGGGTTGGAAATGCCGATCGGCAGCACCAGGGGTGCGAGGCCGAACTTGTTGCCGAGTTGCCAGGCCTGATCGAGTGGGCGCAAGTTCACCGGGACCATCGCGCGAATCTCTTTGCCCGCGGGGTCGTCGTCACGCTCGCGCAGGTATTGCCCGATCGCGCCGGCCACGCACGACAACAGCACGTCGTTGATCGAACAGTTCAGGCCTTTGCTGATGCTCTTCACGGCATCCAGCGGCAACGGCTCGTTCCACGCCACCCGCTTGTCGCCGGCCGGCATACCCTTCAGCCGCGTCGGCGAGTCGTCGGCCATCACGGCCAGCGCGGCCACATCGCCGACCACCTGATAGCCCACGCGCGCCATCTCCACCGAACCGAGCAACTGCTGCGGTTGCGACAGGGCGCCGACCGAGCGCGCCATGCCCTCACCGGTGAGCCCCAATGCCTTGACCGCGATGTCGGTGAGCGGCTGGATCACCGAATCGGTCAGCCAATCGCCATCGCCTGCGGCTGGGTCGGCCGGGCCGCGCTTCTTGCGCGATGGTGGATCGTTGCCACCGTCGGTGATCGACAGCGCCACCGAGATCAGCGCGATGCCATCGCCGATGCAGTGGTGGATGCGCACGATCAGTGCCGAGCCGCCCTCGTAGCCCGGGATCAGATGAAACTGCCACAGCGGACGCGCCGGATCGAGCGCTTCGGTCGCCAGCTTGCCGCACAGCGCCTGCAGCGCCGCACGCTCGCTCTGGCCCTTGCGGCGGACGAGCTTTTCGCGCACCACGTGACGGTGGATGTCGAAGTCCTCGTCGTCGACCCATTGGGCGCCGATGGCGTCTTGCACCACCTTCTGCTTGAAGCGGTCGTAGCGCAGCAGCTTCTCGGCCACACGCGTGCACAGCTGCTCGTAGTCGAGCGCAGGCTGCAGCAGCCACACGCCGACGATCATCATCAGGTTGACGTCGTTGTCCATGCGCAGCCACGCGGTATCGACTCGCGACATGCGTTCGGCGGCGACTGGCATCGGGTTTCTCCTTGCGGCGGCGTGCGGGGCGGGTGCAACGATGGTGGCTAAGATCGCGGCCGTCAACCGCAACAAGCCCGAACAGGAACCGCCATGGCAGCCAACCTGAAAGCCGACTTCGAGAAGGCCGTTGCCGAAAGCAAGAGCCTGCCCGAGAAACCAGACAACGCCACGCTGCTGCAGATCTACGCGCTGTACAAGCAGGCCACTTCCGGCGACGTGGAGGGCAAGCGCCCGGGGTTCTCCGACATGGTGGGCCGCGCCAAGTGGGACGCGTGGAACGGCGTCAAGGGCAAGAGCGCCGACGACGCGATGCAGGCCTACGTCGACCTGATCGAATCGCTGAAGTAGCGCGCCGCTACTTCTTCTTGGGCGCGGCCTTTTTCGCCGCCGCGCCCGCCGCCTTGCCGAGCAGGCCGTCGAGGTTCTTCTCGATCTCGGCCTCGATCGTCTTGGCGAACGCGCCCAGCAGCAAGCCGAGCTTGGCGTTGAGATCGAAGTGATCGGCCGCCACGAGCAGCTGGCCGTTCACGCCCGAGCGCTTGAATTGCACCGTGTCGGTCTCGTCGCCTTCGAGCACGGTGCATTCCATGTCGAATTTCTTCTCCACCTGCTCGGCCCAGTCCCAGGCCACCTTGCGCGCCTTGGCCAGACCGAGCGTGTGCTTGCGGTGGATGCGGATGTCGGGCATGGCGGGAACTCGCGACCGGTTCAGGGTGCGCGCAGTGTGGCGTGGCGCTCGTCTTTGGGCAATGCGGCCAAACGCTTGACCGCGTCGTAGAACTTGTGAAAGTCGCGCCCGTTGCGCTCGAACAGCCGCTCGAAGTGCGGCACCAAGTCGTTGTAGGCGCCTTGCACGGCAAGCGACGCGTTGTTGGCGCGCGCAACGAAGGCGTCGTAGCCGGCGAAGCCGCCCCACTGCTCGGACTTGAGCCGGGCATAGTCGGCGCGCATCTGTGCCAGCACCTCGGACTTGCGCTGGCGCTTGGCGGCATCATCGAGGTCGGCTTCGTTGTACAGCGTTGCCAGCGCCGTGCGCGTGCGCATGGTCAGCGCGCGAAACTCTTCGCGCCGTTGCTGCGTGGCCTCGAAGTCGCGGATCTGCTGCGCATCGCCCTCCTGCGCCAGCCAGCGGTTGCCGCCGATGCGCTCGACCGCGACCGCGAACGACTCGTTGAATGCGGTGTCGTCGCTGGCGTACGCCACCTGGTGCGCGAGCTCGTGGAACACCAGCCGTGCCAATTCCCCATCGGGCCAGCCGATGAAGGTGGACAGCAGCGGATCGCCGCCCATCCAATTGGTCCAGCCGAGCGTGGAGTAAGCCGGCACGCCGTACACGTCGACCTCCAACCCCTGCGCACGCAACTCCGCCGCGAGTGCGTCGGCACCGGCCTTGTCGAAGTAGCCGCGGTAGCCGACACAGCCCATGACCGGAAAGCACCAGGTCTTGAGCTTGAGCGACAGCTCCGGCGTGGCCACCACGTTCCACACGACGGCCGGCCGGCCGACGTCGGCGTAACGCGTGTAGCTCGTGTTGTCGGGCAGCTTCAGCTCGCTCACGGCAAAGCTGCGCATCTTTTGC
>DATKJN010000671.1:0-5788 GCA_035543655.1 Burkholderiaceae bacterium
GCTGCACGTTGCGCACGCCATCGGGCCAGGCTTGCCGCTGAAGCCAGCGCGCCGCATCGACGCCGTGCACGAGGCGCAAATCGATGCGCGACAGGCGGCCCGGGCGTGCAAACGCGGCCTGCACCGCGGCCACATCGATCACTAGCAGCGGGGCGCCGCCGATGGCCAGGGTGCCGCCCAAGCGCCAGCGCCGCCAGCCGTCGGGTGTGCGCAACTCGATCGCGCCATCGCTCGCCACGTCGAGCCGCTGCAATGCCGCGGGGTTGGCGAACACCAGTTCAGGGTCGAGCGCGCCCAGGCGGTGAATGCCTTCGTTCAAGCGCGGTACGAGCTGTGGCGCGACCGCGGCCACGCGCAGCGCGTCGATGCCGATCACACGCACGCTCTGTGCCGTGTTCGCCGATGCGGCGCGGCGCGCGGTGGTGTCGAGCTCGAGCACCGGGCTGGCGACATCGACGGCGTCGTCGAGCGCGAGCGTGTCCAGCAGCGTGTCGGACAGGCCGCTGCCGTCGCGCGATGCCAGAGACAGGTCGGGCTCGCCGTTGGCCGATCGCACCGCCGAAGCGAACTCCGACAGCGCCGATGCGTTGATGAGCTGCACCGAGAAGGCCAACGCCACGCCGAGCGCGACGGCGAGCAACACCGCCGCATGCCGCCACGGGTGCAGGCGCCACTCGGACCACGACAGCTGCCGCAGCAGAGCGACCAAGGAGGGATCGCTTGGCGCGGCGCGGCGATTTGTCACGCGCGGCCCTCGGCTTCGACGATGCCGTCGATGCGCAGCTGCAGCACACGATCGGCCAGACGGGCCGCAGCAGCGGAGTGCGTCACCAGCAGGCAGGCGGCGCCTTCGGCACGCACCTGCTCGGCCAGCAGTTCGAGCGTGCGTTGCGCATTGCGCGGGTCGAGGTTGCCGGTCGGCTCGTCGGCCAGGATCAGCGCCGGCCGGTGCACCAGTGCACGCGCCAGTGCCACGCGCTGCAGCTGGCCGCCTGACAGCTGCGCCGGCATGCGCCGGCCCAGGCCCTGCAACCCGACACGTTCGAGCAGCGCGGCGACGCGCGCGTCATCGGCCCGCTGCAGCAACAACAGCGGCAGCGCCACGTTGTCGTGCACGGTCAGATGCGGCAGCACGTGAAAGGCCTGGAACACGAAGCCCAGGTGCTCGCGCCGCAGCCGTGCGCGTGCATCCGCATCCAACGCGGGCACCGACCGGCCACGGAACACGATGTCGCCCGCATCGGCATCGTCGAGGCCGGCGATGCAGTTGAGCAACGTCGACTTGCCGACGCCGGATTCGCCGATCAGGACGACGAACTCGCCGGCCGCGACGCGCAGCGACACCTGCTGGAACACCAGCGCGTCGCCATAGGATTTGGCCAGTGCGCCGACCTCGAGCATGCGGCCATCATGCATGATGGCCCACCCGCGATGCGGCCTGGCGGCCGACGGCCCTCATGGGGGCAACACCTGTGGCCCGGCAGAGCCGGCGGTGTTCGCGTGGGCGTGTCGGCGCGCCAGCGGCGCGCTTCAGAAGCGCGCCTGCGCTCGACCGCTACGCCACGCGGAAGACGGCGACCGCTTGCACCAGTGCGTGGGCCTGCTGCTTCAGGTTTTCCGCAGCGGCGGCGCTTTGTTCCACCAACGCAGCGTTGCGCTGGGTGGCCTCGTCCATCTGCGCCACGGCCTGGCTGACCTGGCCGACACCGGAGCTCTGCTCGGCACTGGCGGCGGAGATCTCGCCGACGATGCCGCTCACGCGGCCGATCGAAGCGACGATCTCGTCCATCGTCTTGCCGGCCAGGTTCACCAGCGCGCTGCCTTGGTCGACGCGCTCGACGCTGGCGGTGATCAGGGTCTTGATCTCGCGCGCCGCTTCGGCGCTGCGCTGTGCGAGGCTGCGCACCTCGCCGGCCACCACCGCGAAGCCGCGGCCTTGTTCGCCGGCACGCGCGGCTTCGACCGCGGCATTGAGGGCAAGAATGTTGGTCTGGAAAGCGATTGCATCGATCACCGAGATGATGTCGGCGATCTTGCGGCTGGAGTCGTTGATGCCCTTCATCGTCTCGACCACCTGGCCCATCACGTCGCCGCCCTTGACCGCGACGCTGGCCGCGCTCTGCGCCAGCTCGTTGGCCTGGCGCGCGTTGTCGGCGTTGTGGCGCACGGTGGTGCCGAGCTCTTCCATCGTCGAGGCGGTCTCTTGCAACGCGCTGGCCTGCTGCTCGGTGCGACCCGACAGGTCCTGGTTGCCGTCGGCGATTTGCGAGCTGGCCGTGGCCACGCTCTCGGAACCTTCGCGCACCTGTGTCACTGCACGCGCCAGGCTCTGCTGCATCGACTGCAGGTTGGCCATCAGGCTTTGCGTGTCGCCGGCGCGCAGCCGCAGCTGCGTCGACAGGTCGCCATCGGCGACGGCGCGAGCCATCGCCACCGCCTCGCGCGGCTGGCCGCCGAGCTGGCCCAGCAGCCGGCGCGTGAACCACACCGCCAGACCGAGGCCCGACAGCAGCGTCACCGCCAACAGCGCCAGCATGCCGTTGCGCGTTCGCTCGTAGACCACGTTGGCGTGCTGCGAGGCCTGGTCGGCATTCTTGAAGTTGAAGATGGACAGCTGATCGATCGCCCCCATGGCCTCGTCGACCGCCATGCTGGCCATGCCGTCGCTGATGTCGGCGGCATCTTGTTGCTTCTTGTCGCGGCCGAGCTGCAGCACGCGTTGAGCGGCCCTGCGGTAGCCCTCCCAGGCCTTGGCCGCCGCCGTCGCCAGCTTCTGCTCGTCGGCACTGGCTGCCGGCAGTGCCGCGTAGCCCTGCAGCGCTGTATCGGCCACCTTGGCGGCGTTGCTGTGCTTCTCGTCGTACTCCGACATGTAGCTCTTGTCGGTGGCGCGGCTGTACTTGATCTCGAACTCGCGCGCTTCGACCAGCGCGGCACGCGCCTGCGCCAGCAGGCCCACGCCCTTGAGCCACTTGTCGTTGAGCGCCTCGGCGTTGGCGTCGATGCGCCAGGTGGCCCACAACGACATCGCACCGATGGTGGCGGTGAGCAGCAGCACCACGCCGAATGCGGCGCTGAGCTGCGCGCCCACCGACAAGCCGTTGAGCGCGGCCGGGACACGTTTCAGGGCTCGGATCATGGCTCTCACTCCGTGGCGAAGCGCTCGTTGTCTTACTTCTTGTGCCCGATGTAGGTCAGGCCGATCGTCTTGCCCGAAGCGTCGCGGATCGGGTTGTAGCAAGCGTCGAACGCCGTGCCGAGCACGTCGATCGGGCCGCAGTACATCTGACCCTTGGTCACGGTCTCGTATGCGGCATTGCGGGCGAGCTGGGTGCCGACACCGCGCTTGCCTTCGGGAGTGAGCACGTTGGTCGACACGCGCACGAACTCGTCGCCGTGCTTCACGAACACCGTGGCAGTGGCGTTGTGCGCCTTGCGCACTGCGTCGACCACGTCGAAGTTGTTGTTGATCTTGCGGTCGCCGAAGAAGATGGCGGGCACGTCCTTGCCGGCCACGCTGTCGGTGCCTTGAATGGTCGGCGCACCGATCTTCGACAGGCGCGCGTCGAGGTCGGCGATGGTGGCCTTGGGGTCGTACGACTGCGCTTGCGCGACGAAAGCGAAGGCGAAGCCGGCAGCAATGGCGGCCAGCGAGCGCGTGAACTTGTGCATGTGAAACTCCGATGAAGAAGGCGGAACGCCAGCGGACGACGCTGCACGCCGGCCACGTCTGGCTTTTCGGAAGTCTCGCGCCGGGCTTGAGGGCTCGATGCGCAGAATTGACCGCGCTTTGGCGCGCAGTTGCTCGCCGGCGCAGCGGTCTGGGAGTCAGCGGCCGGCGGCCACGATCTGCCCGCGCACCTCGGCCAGTTTGGCCTTCAGGGCCTGGCGGTGCTGCGGCCCCACGCGCAGCAGGATGCGCTGCCCCGACGACAACGACTGCAGCTGCGGGTCGGCAAACTCGTAGCGCAGCCACGGCTGCGTCGACGGCACGCTGCCCTTGACTTCGGTCAACTGCACCAGCGGCGCACCCGGCGCCGGCTCGGGGGTGGCGAGCAGGTGGTCGATCACCTCGACCACACGGTCGTTGAAGTAGCGGCCCGGGTAGCCGTTTTCTTCATACGCCTTCTGCAACTGCGGGTACATGCGCACGTACAGCGCCGCGGCCCGTTTGCTGTCGATCGTGGTGAGCCACTGCACCATCGGTGTGTAGCGCCCGGCGTTCTCCGGCGCGATGTTGCGCAGTTCGCCGCTGCCGCCGCTGACGCTGAAGCGCCCCGGTGTGGCGTTGACGGGCCACAGCGCCGGCGCCGCATGGCCGCGCGCCAGGTTGTCCACCGTCACGACGAAACGGCGCGCAAAGTCCTCGGTCTGCATGAACCGCAGCACCGGCGACTGGCCCAGTGCATCGATCAGCGCGTTGCGCAACGCGGACCCGGTGGGGCCCAACGGCTCGACCGCCGAAGCGGCCGGCGCGGCTTCCAGAGGGTGGCGGATGGCCGGCTCCGAGGCGGCGGGCGCGGGTGCGGCGGCAGAGGCCGGCGCGGGCGGCGCTTCGGCCACTTGGATCGGCCGCATGCGGTACTGCCACATGTACAAGCCACCCAGGCCGAGCACCGTCAACAGCAGGGCTGCGATGGCGACGATCCAGGTTCGGCTCATAAAGGGTCCTTCGGTTCAGCGCGGATCCGCGAACGGACTGCACCATAACGCGTTTCGCGCCCCATGGCGTTGACGGCGGCCCGAACTCTCGCTCATGCCGGGGTCGCGAGCCACCGCCGCGCCTGGGCCAACACCTGCGCCGGTGCCTGCGCGTCGTCGCAGGCCACGCGCAGCAGAGCCGGCATGCTGCGCAGCCAGGTGAGCTGGCGTTTGGCGAGCTGGCGCGTGGCGGCGATGCCGCGTTCGGCCACAGCGGACAGATCGCCGTCGTCGAGTGCCTGCCACACCTGGCGGTAGCCGACGCAGCGCATCGATGGCAAGGCGTCGTTGAGGTCGCCGCGCGCGCGCAAGGCGCGCACCTCGTCGATCAAGCCGTCGCGCAACATCGAGTGAAAGCGCGCCGCGATGCGCTCGTGCAGCCACTCGCGCGCACGCGGCTCGAGCGACACCAGCGGCAACGGCAGGCCCGGCTGCGCGCGCACCCCTTGGGCCTGCGACAGCGGGCGGCCGGTGAGCTGCCAGACCTCGAGCGCACGCTGGATCCGCTGCGCATCGTTGGGTTCCAAGCGCTGCGCGGTGACCGGATCGACCTGCGCCAGTTCGGCATGCAGCGCGGGCCAGCCGTGCGCTGCGGCCTTGGCGTCGATCGTGGCCCGCACCTTCGCGTCGCGTTCTGGCAGCGCATCGAGCCCGTCGAGCAGGGCCTTCACATACAACATCGTGCCGCCCACCAACAGCGCGGCGCGGCCGCGGGCGTTGATGTCGGCGATCAGGCGCGAGGCGTCGGCGGCGAAGCGCGCCGCGGAGTACGTGTCGGTCGGTTCGATGATGTCGATCAAGTGGTGCGGCACACGCGCGCGCTCGGCCGCGCTCGCCTTGGCTGTGCCGATGTCCATGCCCCGATAGACCTGCGCCGAATCGACGCTCACGATCTCCAGCGGCATCCGTTCGGCGAGCGCCATCGCCAGCGCGCTCTTGCCGCTGGCTGTCGGCCCCGCCAACACCATCGCACGCGGCGCTTGGCTCATGCGTGCGCTGCGCCGTTGCGCCGCACCAGCGTCCACGCCACCAGCGAGGTCAGGCCGGCCATCGCAGCCAGCGCGGCGAAATAGGACTGCGGCCGGCT
>DATKJN010000672.1:0-3808 GCA_035543655.1 Burkholderiaceae bacterium
CCTCGGCAACCCCTCGACCAACGAAGAGGTGAACTATGGCAACTGCAAAGAAGAAGGCACCAGCGAAGAAGGCGGCAAAGAAAAAAGCCAAGAAGAAGTAGCCGAACTCTAGAGAGACTGAGTTCGACCTCCTTCGCAGGCGGGATCGCGATGTCGTCCGGACTCAGTCTCAGATCTGGTGCTTGCTGTGCATGCCGCTCGACTTGTGCTGCAGCAGCGTCGGATCGACCTCGTTGCAGAGTGAGACGATTCTCTTGGGCTTGGCGGGGTCGCCTGCGGACCTAGCGTGCGTCTGACTTGATCGCGACGACACCAATCGTCCGGTTACCGATCGGTTGAACTAGTACTACGACCCACTAGTGGGGTTCCGCATGCACTGGACCAGCCTCGTGGACACGCTCATTCAATCACCTCGTCGGCGCGCAGCAGCAACGACTGCGGAACCGTCAGCCCGAGCGCCTTGGCCGTCTTCAGGTTGACGACCAGATCGAACTTGGTTGGCTGCTCGACCGGCAATTCGGCGGGCTTGGCGCCGCGCAGGATCTTGTCTACGTACTTTGCCGAGTAGCGAAAGCTAGCGAACAGATTCGGGCCGTAGCTCAGCAGGCCGCCGGCCAGCGCATCCTCACGCAGGATAAAGGCGCTCGGCGCCGTGACTCGTCGCAGCTTGTCATGCAGCGCGCTGCGTTGTGCGCTGAACACCGGGTCGGCATGCACGACGACGGCTTGCGCCCGTTGCGTGACGATGCGATCGATGGCAGCGTCGAACTCGTCTGGCGAATTGACGGCGACGCGCTGCGCCAGCAGCCCAAGCCTGCCACACGTGCGCTGCGCCGCAGCCCAGTACCCCGCATGCGACGGGTTGCTCTCGTTCAGCAGAAAAGCGATGCGCAGAGCCTTCGGCGCAATCGCGTGCAACTGCTCGATGAGTTTGCCGAACACATCCTCGAGCTGGTTGGAAATGCCGGTGATGTTGCCGCCTGGTTTGGCCAGGCTGGCCACCAGGCCGTTGCCCACGGCGTCGACGCTGAAGGTCATGACGATCGGGATGGCCTTCGTGGCACGCTGCGCGGCGCGGGTACTGACCGCGCTGCTGGTCACGATGACTTCGACCTGCTGCGCGATCAGTTCACTCACCATCGCATCCAGACGACGGGTGTCGCCATCGGCATAGGCGGTGCGGTACTCGATGTTCCGGTCCTCGACCCAGCCCAGATCGCGCATGCCCGACTTGAACGGATCTTCCGTGGTACTGGCAGCGGGCGCGCCGATCGTGATCACGCCGACGCGCCGCATCGCTGAGGGTGCTTGCGCCGGTGCGAGGCGGTGCATCCCCGGCAGTCCAACGCCGGCTGCCAGTGCCACCGTGCGCCTGGAGATCACTGGATTACCTCGTCGGCGCGCAACAGCAGCGACTGCGGCAGCGTCAACCCCAGCGCCTGAGCCGCCCTGACGTTGATCACGAGATTGAACCGCGTCGTTTGCTCAACAGCAAGATCGCCTGGCTTGGCGCCCTTCAAGATCCGGTCAAGATAGCGCGCGGCGAGTTGTGCGTACTCGTCTCGCGCCGGGCCGAAAGCCATCAGGCCGCTAGGCGGAAGAACGCGGCTGACGCCGACGACGGCCAGCGGCAACCCGTGGGTCTGAGCGAAGGCCGCGATGGCGTTGCGCTTCGACAGGATCAGCGATTCCGGGGGAAGCAGTATCGATTGTGTGTTCGCGCTGCGGATGGCCGCGAACGCGGCCTCGAAGTCGCCCGGGCCCGCAACCTCGACGATCTGCAACTGCATCCCCAAGGCCGCGGTGTCCGCGCGCATTTGTTTGAAGAATGGCGCGGCGGCCTCGTTGCTCGGATTGGCAAATACAGCAACGCTGCGCAGGCCAGGAACCGCCTCCTTGAGCAACTGCAGCAGCTTGCGCGCGTACTCGTTGGCCATGTAACTCGAGCCGGTGAGGTTGCCACCCGGCTTGCGATAGTCTGCGACGATGCCAAGTTCCACCGGGTTGCCCACGGCGAACATCACGATGGGTATCGACTTCGTCGCCAGCATCAGCGCGCGGGTGGCCGGCAAGGTCTGGACGAGAATCAGGTCGGGGGCTTGGGCGACGAGTTCAGCAGCCATGGACGGCAGCAACTCATTCCTTCCCTCGGCCGTCTTCGGCTCCAGCAGCACGACGTTGCGCCCGTCGGTCCACCCCAGCTTTTCAAGCTCAATTCGAATCAGACTGAGCGTAGCCTCGACGTCGGCGCGCGGGAACGCGGTAAGGAAAGCGATGCGGCGCGGCGCTGGCTGGGCCTGAGCCCGCATGCCCGGAGACGCCGGCAGCAAAACGCCTGCAGCGATGGCAACGAGCATGCGCCGATGCATCATTCGATTACCTCGTCGGCGCGCAGCAGCAGCGATTGCGCGACCGTTAGGCCCAGGGTTCGCGCCGTAGCCAGATTGATCACCAGATGCAGCTTGCTCGGCTGCCAGATCGGCAAGTCGATCGGTTTCGCGCCCTTGAAAATGCGATCAACGTAGGAGGCCACGCGCTCATACGTCTCCACCTCATTGGCCCCGTACGAGATCAGCCCGCCCTCCTTCACCTGGCGAGGCCACTCATACACTGCAGGCAGGCGATGCTTGGCGGCCAACAAGACAATCTCCTTGCGGTCGCGGAGGAAGAACGGAGTGGCGCCGACGACCAGGGCGTGCACTGGCGGCCGCAACGCGGCAATCGTCGCGAACGCTTGCGCGTAGTCACGGTCTCGGACGACCACGACATCGAAAGCCAGACCGAGCGCAGTGGCGGCCGTGCGCGTCTCGTCCACCTGCAAATGCGGTCCGGCACTTGGCGAGTCAGGCCACAGCAGCGCGACGCGTGCGGCACGGGGAACGCACTCCTTCAGCAGTTCCACCCGCTTGTTCGCGAGAGAACCCCCGGGTGCGATCACAACTCCTGTGACGTTGCCTACGGAGTTTGCAAGACTCGGCACGATTCCCGCCGCCACCGGGTCGCCGTTGCTCAGAAAGACGATAGGGATCGTCCTGGTCGCATCCTTGGCCGCCAACACCGCTGATGTCGAGACCGCAACGATCACATCCACCTGAAGGGCCACCAGTTCGCGAGCGAGCCCAAGCAGACGATCGACGTTGCCATGTGCATAGCGCTTCTCAACGGTTAGGTTCTGACCTTCGATGTACCCCAGGTCGCGCATCGGCGCCGTGAGAAGAGTCTGCGCTTTGAGTCCGCTTGCGACCCCTCCCTCCATGTCGGGATGAAGCAGACCCAGACGGTGAATGCGGCCAGCAGGCTGTGCGCTCACCTCACGCAGCGCGGCCAAATGGGCAGCTGCCAATGTTGCCGAAGTGAACAATCGCCGACGCATCAGTCAGTCACCTTGTCAGCACAACAGGAGCGGACGTGCACCGAAATCGCCAGCGGGTGGCGCGAAGGCACTCGGCGAGACCCACGCATGTTCGGCACACGCGGCTGACGGGTGTTGTCCTTCTTCGTCGTACCCTTCACAGCCTGACAGCGCACTCGGTCCTCCGCAGCCATTGGAGCACCTTCCATCGGTTCTCCACTAGATCGCCACTGTCAATATTGAACAGGCGCGCTTACGTGTTGGGCAGCTGAACGCGCAGTGGGTTCAAGAAAGACCGAGCTACCCGTGCTTGACCATCTACACCGATTCTGATGGCGGTGGCGACGACATACCACTACCCTCACAGCACTGATGTTCCTGTTTGAGGAGGTGCTCCATGAGCACGCGACGTGATGCCTTGGTGGCCTTGCCACTCCTATGCGCCGCGTCACTGGG
>DATKJN010000673.1:0-2131 GCA_035543655.1 Burkholderiaceae bacterium
CCGTGGATTGCGGCGTGCCAGATCCTCGAGCACCTTTTGCGACGGCGAAGTCGACGAGCCCGAAGCCGACGTGCGCTGCAGCGCGGGGAACTCGCGCTCGAGGTCGAACAGCCCCTCGAATGCGTTGAACACCTTGGCGCAGCGGCCGCAGCGCACCCAGCCTTCCGACACCTTCAGCTGATCCTGCACGACGCGGAACACCGTTTGGCAGACGGGGCAGCGCGTGGCCAGGCTCATGGGGAAATCATGCCACGCGCGTCGCGCGCACCTCGCCGGCCGCTCATGCGGCGCGCTGCGCGGTCATCAGGATCCAGCCGTCGTCACGGTCGTCCACCGCCAGCGGCAGCCAAGGCGCATAGGCCTGCTGCAGCTCCTCGGCCTGGCGCTCGAGGATGCCGGCCAGCACCAGATGGCCGCCGGATGCGACGCGCTGGCACAGCAACGGGGCCAGCACGCGCAACGGCGTGGCCAGGATGTTGGCCAGCACCAGCGGGTATTCGCCATGCGCCAGGTCGGGCGCCCCGCAGTGCAGCTGCGTGCCGTTGGCTTGCGCATTCAGACGCGCGGCCTGCACGGCAACGGGGTCGATGTCAACGGCATCGATGCCGCTCGCGCCATGCAGCGCAGCGGCGATCGCCAACACGCCGGAGCCGCAGCCGTAGTCGAGCACGCGGGTCCACGAGGCCGCGCGTGCAGGTGCATGGCGCGCGATCCAGCGCAGGCACATGCGCGTGGTGGGATGCGTGCCGGTGCCGAACGCGAGCCCCGGATCGAGCCGAATGACCCGCTGTGCGGCGGGCGGCACCGTGTGCCAGGTGGGCACGATCCAGAAGTTGTCGGTGATCGCCACTGGCTCGAATTGCGACTGCGTCAGTCGCACCCAGTCCCGATCGGCCACCGGGCGCAACGCTTCGAGTTGCAAGCCGGCCTCGCCATGCTGCGCGACGAGCAGCGCCGCGGCGGTCTGGGCATCCGCCTCCCGCTCGAACAGCACCACCACGCGCGAGTGTTGCCATGCCCCGCGGGGCGCGGGCAGCCCTGGTTCGCCGAACAGCGGCTGCTCCTGCGGGCCCTCCGCGTCGGCGTCCTCGACAGACGCCGACAGTGCATTCAGCTCATCGATCAGCTGCTCGGTCAGCGGCTCGACCAGAGCCTCGTCGGCCCGCAGGACCAGCTCGAACATCGCGCGCTCTTGGGCCGATCGGTGTCAGCGCTTGCGCTGCGACAGCCAGTGCTCGAGGTAGTGGATGGTGGTGCCGCCTTCGATGAACTTGGCATCGGCCATCAGCTCGCGGTGCAGCGGCACGTTGGTGTGGATGCCCTCGACCACCGTCTCCGACAGCGCGGTGCGCATGCGCGCGAGCGCCTGCTCGCGCGTGTCGCCGTGCACGATGATCTTGCCGATCATCGAGTCGTAGTTGGGCGGCACCACGTAGTTGGCATAGGCGTGCGAGTCCACCCGCACCCCCGGCCCGCCAGGCGGATGCCAGACCGTGATGCGCCCCGGCGACGGCGTGAACTTGTACGGATCCTCGGCGTTGATGCGGCACTCGATCGCATGGCCACGCATCTGGATCTGGCGCTGCGTGAACGGCAGTTTCTCGCCCGCGGCGATGCGAATCTGCGCCTGCACGATGTCGATGCCGGTGACCCATTCGGTGACCGGATGCTCGACCTGCACGCGGGTGTTCATCTCGATGAAATAGAACTCACCGTCTTCGTACAGGAACTCGAAGGTGCCGGCGCCGCGGTAGCCCATCTTCTTGCACGCCGCGGCGCAGCGGTCGCCGATGCGCTCGATCGCGCGTCGCGCGATGCCCGGTGCCGGCGCTTCTTCGATGATTTTCTGGTGGCGGCGTTGCATCGAGCAATCGCGTTCGCCCAGCCACACGGCGTTCTTTTGCGTGTCGGCCAGCACCTGGATCTCGACATGGCGCGGACGCTCCAGGAACTTCTCCATGTAGACCGCCGGGTTGCCGAAAGCGGCCTGCGCCTCGCCGCGAGTGGTCTGCACCGCGTGCACCAACGCAGCTTCGGTGTGCACCACGCGCATGCCGCGCCCACCGCCGCCCCCCGAGGCCTTGATGATCACCGGGTAGCCGATGGTGCGCGCGATGCGGATCGCCTCCTT
>DATKJN010000674.1:0-3047 GCA_035543655.1 Burkholderiaceae bacterium
ACCACTCGGCGATCGCGCCGATGGTGGCCGACCTGTTCCTCGGCGGCCTGCCGGCGGTGAAGACGCCGCGCAAGTCGGCCGCCACCGTGGCGTGAACGTGCCAGAGGGTCAGTCCTTGCGGTGTTCGAGCGAGAAGCTGAAGCCGAGCGGGATCGCCGCGCCGATGCAGGCGGCCACCACCACGTCGGTGGGCCAGTGCACGCCGAGCACCAGCCGCGAAAAGCCCACCAGCAGCACCCACACCAGCGCCAGCACCAGCGCCGGTACACGCAGCCCCGGCCACGTGCGCCCGATCACCAACGCGGTGGCGGTGGCGAAAGACGCCATCGCCAAGGTGTGCCCGCTCGGGAAGCTCGAGCCCCAGTACCACTCCGCCGCCCACAGCTTGGGCCGCTCGCGCTCGACCAGCGTCTTGAGCACGTATACCAGCACGGCGCCGCAGGTCACCGACCCGGCCACCAGTACCGCGTCGCCGCGGCGTTGGGTGAAGTACAGCGCCACGCTGGTCGCGATGGTCAGCGGCGTCAGCACATGCCCCGATGCGGTCAGCGTGATCCATTCGAACGGCTGCGTCAGCGTGGCCGGCAGCTGCTCGCGGATGAACAGCAGGATGTGGCGGTCGATCAAGTGCGAGTCGCCACCCAGCGCATCTTCGGCCACCATCACCGCCGAGGCGCCCAGCATCAGCAGCCACACGAACGCGGCGCGGCGCTGGTCGACGCGGTCGTGCCATGCCGGCCGGCGGTGCCGCAGCACCAGGCGCAGGCCCACGTACAGCGCGGCCACGCTGAGCGCAAGCTTGACGATGTCTTCGAGGATCTCGAGCAGCAGCATCGGCAGGCGCGACCGCGCCGCCATGGCGCCCAAGTCGATCCCATTCCCACGGCCAAAGCGCGCTAGGTTATCGTAGACACGCGCCTCGGCTTCTGAAGGAGAACACCATGTCATTGCCCCGCCCGGTCTGGATCGTCGACGGCGTGCGCACGCCGATCGGCCGCTACGGCGGCTCGCTGTCGACCGTGCGCACCGACGACCTCGGCGCCCTTCCGATCAAGGCGCTCATGCAGCGCCAAGTTGCCGTCGACTGGAAGGCGGTCGACGACGTGATCTACGGCTGCGCCAACGGCGCTGGCGAAGACAACCGCAACGTCGCCCGCATGGCCGCGCTGCTCGCCGGCCTGCCCACCGAGGTGGCTGGCGCCACCATCAACCGCCTGTGCGGCTCCGGCCTCGATGCGGTGGCGATGTGCGCGCGCACGATCGCATCCGGCGAAGCCGAGTTGATGATTGCCGGCGGCGTGGAGAGCATGACGCGCGCGCCGTTCGTGATGGCCAAGGCCGACAGCGCGTTCTCGCGCAGCGTGAAGGTGGAAGACACCACCATCGGCTGGCGCTTCGTCAACCCGCTGATGAAGCAGCTATACGGCATCGACTCGATGCCCGAGACGGCCGAGAACGTTGCCGCCGAATTCAAGGTGTCGCGTGCCGACCAGGATGCCTTCGCGCTGCGCTCGCAAGAGCGTTGGCAGGCCGCGCACAAGGCCGGCTTCTTCGAAGGCGAGACCGTGCCGGTGACGATCGCCGGCAAGAAGAAGGGCGAGACCACGCAGTTCACCACCGACGAGCATCCGCGCGCCACCACGCTCGATGCGCTGGCGGGCTTGAAGGGCGTGGTCAGGCCCGACGGCACCGTGACGGCGGGCAATGCGTCGGGCGTCAACGATGGCTCGTGCGCGCTGCTAATCGCCAGCGACGCCTCGCTGAAGAAGTACGACCTCAAGCCCCGCGCGCGCATCATCGGCGCCGCGGTGGCTGGCGTGCCGCCGCGCATCATGGGCATCGGGCCTGCGCCGGCCACGCAAAAGCTGCTCAAGCGCCTGGGCTGGGCCGTGGCCGAGCTCGACGTGATCGAGCTCAACGAGGCCTTCGCGGCGCAGGGCCTGGCAGTGACGCGCCAACTCGGCATCGCCGACGACGACCCGCGCGTCAACCCCAACGGCGGCGCGATCGCGATCGGCCATCCGCTCGGTGCCTCGGGCGCGCGGCTGGCGCTGACCGCGCTGCGCCAACTCGAGAAGACCGGCGGCCGGCGCGGGCTGGCCACCATGTGCATCGGCGTCGGCCAAGGCATCGCGCTGGCCATCGAACGGGCCAGTTAGCCTTTATTGCGCGCTGGCGCGGTGGCGCCGATGGTGTAATCGACGCCTTGATGGTGAACAAAGGTCTCTTGACGGCGCTGTGGCCCTTCGGCGCCGGCTCTCCGTCGACGATCCGCACCCGCATCCAGTGGCTGGTGGTCGCCTGCGCGGTGCCGGTGGCGCTGCTGGCCGTGGTGCTGGTGTTCGACTCGTACCGGCGCGCTCGCGACACGCTGGTGCAGGCCAACGTGCTCGACACGCGCGCTCTGGTGCAGGCGGTGGACCACGAGCTCGATTCGACCATCCAGGTGCTGCAGACGCTGGCCACCGCGGCCAGCATCGACGACGGCAACTTCCAGCGCTTTCATGCACGCTCGCGCGACGTGCTCAAGCACGTGGCAGCCGACAACATCGTGCTGTTCGACACCGAGCTCAACGGCCTGTCGAGCGCGGCGCACGAATGGGGCACGCCGCTGCCCAAGATGCAGCACGACCGCTTTCCACAAGTGCTGCGCGACCTGAAGCCGGCCGTGTCCGACAGCTTCATGGGCCAGGTGTCCAAGAAGCAGCAAATCGCGGTGGCGGTACCGGTGATTCGCGGCGGCCAGGCCGTGGGGCGGCTGGAGATGGTGTTCACCCTCGCCCGCTTTGCCGATGTGCTGTCGCGCCGCACGCTGCCCGAGGCGTGGACCGGCGCCATCCTCGACAGCAAGGGCGTCATCGTGGCGCGCTCGCGCGAAGCGCAGAGCTTCGTCGGCAAGCCCGGCGGCCTCAACTTGCAAGACAGCATCCGGCGCAACGTGCCGGAAGGCTCGTTCGAGGGCCGCACGGTCGAGGGCACCCCGGTCGTCACCAGCTTCAGCCGCAACGGCAAGTACGGCTGGGTGGCCGCCATCGGTGTGCCGCAGT
>DATKJN010000675.1:0-2497 GCA_035543655.1 Burkholderiaceae bacterium
GCGTTCGCGCAGGCGGGCGAACAGATGGGCTTCTTCCTTCGGATGGTGCACGCGGGTCGGAAACTGCTGCAGGTACAACACGATCGAGCGCATCCGCTCCGTGTCAGCCGCGGAACCCGCGCGGCACGCTTCGCTCAGCGCCTGCAGCCACGCGTGCATCACCGCGGCCAGCGCGCGGTGCTCGTCGCGGATGATGCCTATCGCGCGCGCCCGTGGCGGCAGTTCGCCGGTGGACGACACCAACACCGGCAGGCCGCTGTTCATCAGCACCGACAGCGTCTCGGATGAAAAGGCCATGCCCAGCTTGTTGCGATGGCCGTGCGACGCCATGAAGATGAGGTCGCAGCCGTTGCTGCGCGCGGCGTCGATCACGGCCTGCGCCGGGCGGTCGCCGACGGCGTGCTGCGCCCCGCACGGCACGCCGAGCGCGCGCGCAGCGGCCTCGGCCTTGGCCAGCAGCTCGCCGGCCTTGCGCAGCCCGCTGTCTTCGTACGCGTCGCCTGCGGTGGCGCGCAGCAGTTCGGCGTCGCCGTGCAGCAGGTCGGCCGCGGCGTCGGGCACGGCGTGAAAGAAGGTGATGCGGGCGGCCAGCGTGCGCGCGAACGCAACGGCATTGCCCACCACGTCCACCGACAGGTCGGTGTCGTCGATCGGAACCAATAGATGGTGATACACGGCAGAACTCTTTGATGGAACCCGATCGATGCTAGGCACCGCGCGGCGCGCTCACCCTCCCCGCGACGGGGGGCCGACACGATTGCGCGCCCGCTGGCGCTTACCATGCCGGTCCAGGCAGCGCTGTCTCGACCCAACGTCCGTGGCCACCCACCCCGCCCGCAAGCACGTCGGTGCCGCCGACGATCTGATGCTGCGGGTGACGCCGCCGCGCGTGCCACGCCACCAGATCGCGAGGGCGCGACTGCAGTCCGACAACGAGCAGCTGCGCGACCAGCCGGTGATCCTGGTGCAGGCGTCGGCCGGCTCCGGCAAGACATCGCTGCTGGCGCAGTGGCGGCGCGAGCACCTGGCTCGCGGCAGCGTGGTGGCGTGGCTGTCGGCGCAGCCGCAGGACGACGTGCCGCGCTTCGTGCAGAGCCTCGCGCTGGCCGTGCGCGCAGGCGCCGGGCGCCCGACCTTCGGCCACACGCTGATCGAGGCGGCGCCGCCGACCAGCCTCGAAGGCGTCACCGCCTGGCTGGCCGAGGTGGCGCAGAGCGCGCTCGACATCGTGCTGATCGTCGACGAGGCCGAACGCCTGCCGGCGCCCACGCTGGAGGCGCTGGCCTACCTGCTGCGCAACGCGCCGTCGAACCTGCGCGCCGTGGTCGCCGCACGTGCCGACCATCGGCTCGAGATCGACGACCTGCTGGCCTATGGCAGCGGCACCGTGGTCGGCCCGGCGCAGCTGCGCTTTCGCCTCGACGAGACCATCGAGCTGGCACGCGCGCGCTTCGGCGACCGTGTCGATCGCGACGCCGCCGCGCGCGTGCACGAACTGGCCGAGGGCTGGCCGCTGGGGCTGCAGCTCGCGCTGTCGGTGATGGCCGCCGGCAGCGACCCGCAGGCCGAGGTGTCGTCGATCGCCACGCAAGGCGGCGGTGCGCTGCGCCAGCCGTTCGTGGACTTGCTGCTGGCCAACCTTCACCCGGCCGACGTCGCTTTCCTGACGCGCATCGCGATCCTCGACGACTTGCACCCCGATCTGTGCGAGCGTTTGGTGCCGCGCGCGGATGCGCGCGAGCAGCTGGCGCGGCTGGCGCGCGACACACCGGTGTTCGTGGTCGGCGAAGCAAGCGACTGGCTGCGCATGCATTCGCTGGCACGCGACGAGCTGCGGCATCGGTTCGCGCAGCTGCCGGCCGACGAGCAGGCGGCGCTGCACGCGCGCGCGTCCGAGGCGCTGGCCGAACGCGGCCTGATCGAAGGCGCGGCGCGGCATGCATGGGCCGCCGGGCAACCCGAGGTGGCCTACGATCTCGCCGAACACTCGCTGTACGACTCGCTGATCCGGCGCGGCCACCAGGGCGCCGTGCTCGACTGGCTGGCGCGGCTGCCAGCGGCCGAGGTGGACAAGCGCCCGCGCCTGTTGCTGGCCGCCGCCTGGTCGCTGGCCATCAGCGAGCGCCACGAGGAGGCCGGCCGCTACATCGATCGCATCGAGGCGCGGCCCGGCATCGACGATGCGCTGCGCTGCGAGTGCGCATTGATCCAGAGCGCCGCGGCGGTGTTTGCCGACGATCCCGATCGTTTCGCGGCGCTGCACGATCCATGGGCGAACGAGCCGCCGCTGACCAATCCGCTGCTGCTGCAGGTGCACGCCAATCGCTCGGCATTCCGCACGCTGCTCGATGGCGAACCTGCGCTGGCGCGCTTGCGCCAGCAGCAGGCGCCGCACCGCGAGCAGGAGCCCGCGATCAACTACCTCGACCGCTGGGGCGACTTCATCGTCGCACTGGCGTACTTGTGGGAAGGCCAGGTGCTGCTCGCGGCCAAGCTG
>DATKJN010000676.1:0-2840 GCA_035543655.1 Burkholderiaceae bacterium
CGAATCGGGCGAATTCCTGCAGGTGCAGGCGTACGAACACGTGCAGCGCTGGACCGCGGCGATCGCCGAGCGCCCGGCCGTGAAGCGCGGCCGCATGGTCAATCGCACGTGGGGTCAGCCGTCAAGCCAGTTGCACGAGCGGCACGAGGCGAGCGACTTCGAAACCAAGACGCAAGACAAGGTGGCGCCGGCGGGGTGACGCGGCGCCGCCCAGGTCCCAGCCTCTCAGTTGAGGTCCTTGTCCTTCCAGAACTTCGAGACACCCCCGGCCAGGCCGACGTCCAAGCCGGTCTTCGTCAGCGTGTAGGTGTTGGCGTCTTCCATCGCGCTCGAGCCCTTGCCGCCACCGGCGGTCGCGCCGCTGGCACCGGCCGCCGCGGTCATGCTGCCGGCGGCCTCCCAGCCCTTGTCGATGAACTTGTTCATCGCCGCGGGGGTCTTGAAAACGATCAGCAGCTCGGTCTGCGAGGCACCCAGTTGCAGACCCGCGCTGGCACCGCCCACGTTCATGTAGGTGTTCTTCTTGGTCTTGTTGTCGTGCACGATGCCCGTGCCGCCCGAGCCACCGACGATGAAGCTCACACCATAGGTGGTGAAGATGCCATAGCCCGGCGCGCTCGCGACCGCGGCCTTCAAGTCCGGCTTGGCCTTGTAGAAGCGCTCCATCGACGCCTGCGTCGACTTCATGATCTCGGCCTGCTTGGCCGCCTTGTCCTGGGCAAACGCGGTGGCAGTCAGCAGCGAGAGCGACAGCACGCCGAGCCCGAAAAATCTTTGAAACCTCATGGATGTCCCCTTTCTAGGTGGGTCACTTTGCCTCTGCAGCGCAAGCCGCTGCGCGGTGAGGTCATTTTGCGCCCCTTTTCGCCGCATGCCACGACCTTGGTGCGATCCCACACGGGCGCGGCCCCAGGTTGCCATCCCCAGCCCGCGCGGCTGTGCCACACTGGCCCGTGACCCAACCACTCTTGCAAGCTGCCGATCTGCGCGGCGCCGCCCGCCTCACCACCGACGCGGTGGCCGGCCTCACCAGCCTGGTGGAGGCGATGCATGCGCGAATCGCCAGCCTCCCGCGCCTGACGGGCGCGACTTCGCCCGACGAGCGCACGCGCGGGCTCACCGGCCTCGTGTACGAGACGGTGCGCGGTGTCACGCATGTCGTGGGCGGCGGTGCCGAAGCGCTGCTCGCCTGGCTGGCGCCTGCACTGACGTCGTCTGATCCGCGCGAGCCTCCCCACGCCGAACGCGAAGCGGTCGTGGCTGCGCTCAACGGTGTATTGGGCGATCACCTTGCGGCCACCGACAACCCGCTGGCGATTCCGATGCGGTTTCGGCGAGCGGGCCACGGGTTGTCGCTCGAACGTTTCGGCTTGCGGTCGCGAGTACCCGACGCGACGCCGCGGCTGCTCGTGCTGGTGCACGGCCTGTGCATGAACGACCTCCAGTGGCAGCGTGCCGGGCACGACCACGGCGATGCATTGGCGCGCGAGCTGGGCTACACGCCGGTCTACCTGCACTACAACAGCGGCCTGAGCATCTCGACCAACGGTCGCATCATGGCGCAACTGATGGAGCGTCTGTACGACGCGTGGCCGGTGCCGATCGAGCGGCTGGTGATGCTCGGCCACAGCATGGGCGGGCTGGTGGCGCGCAGCGCAATCCACCACGGCGCGTTGATCCAGCGAGGCGGCCTGCGCTGGCCGGCACGTGTCGATGACCTGGTGACGCTGGGCACGCCGCACCAGGGCGCGGCGCTCGAGCGCGCAGGCCACGGCGTGGACCTGTTGCTCAGCGCGGCACCGTATGCCGCGCCGCTGGCGCGCTTGAGCCAACTGCGCAGCGCCGGCATCAACGACCTTCGGCTCGGCAACATCCTGAGCAGCCCCGGCGGCGACCAGGGCGCCCAGCGCAATCCGCAGGTGGAACTGCCGGCCAAGACGCGTGGCTTCGCCGTCGCCGGGAGCCTAGGCTCGCCCGGCGACGCCAAAGGCAAACTGCTCGGCGATGGTTTGGTGTCGGTGGCCAGTGCTTTGGGTCAACACGCACAGGCCGATCGCCGCCTGGCGATTGCGCCGGAGCGCCAGGCCGTGGTGCACGACACCGGCCACCTCGACCTGTTGTCGAGCGCCGAAGTGTTTGGTCTGCTGCGGCAATGGCTGACCTGACGCGCCGGCGGGTCAGCGCCGGTTCCGTCGACCTCTGAAGGCGCCTAGCGCGCCCGTACCGCCCACGTTGCTGTCACCAACAGCACGAAGCCCAGCACGGCGATGGCCGCGTGCGCGACCACCAGCCCCTTGGGCAGCGGCAGCTGCTTCCAGTGGTAGTTCAAGTTGAGGATCGCCCCGCCCGCAGCCGCAGCGAGAAACAGCACGAGCGCGAACAGCGCAAGCCGGGGCAGCCCGACGGTGGCGGCTGCGTACAGCAGCAGCGACACCGCGGCCGCCGCCAGGAATCCGTGCAGCATGGCCAGCGCCGCCGGCGGCGATCGATCGCCGACGAATCGCATGCCGGCCCTCAGCAGGCCACCAGCCGCGGCGATGGCCAGCAGGACCGTCGAGGTGAGAAGAACCAGTCCGGGTTCCATGATGGGCTCCTGACGCCTATGGCGGCGTACGGCAGTCAGATGCGCCGGCTTCGGCCGGCGTTCCCGGCGGCCGGCCAGGGACAAAACGTCGCCCGCGATCATCGACCGAGGTTCGAGCGCAGACTCGCGTCTTCGCGAGCGATGACCCAAGGGGCACACGATGAACCACGACGAGCGCAAAGCCATCGAGCAAGTGGTGCAAACCTACCTCGATGGTCTCTTCGAAGGCGATGCCGACAAGCTGGCCAGCGTGTTC
>DATKJN010000677.1:0-2777 GCA_035543655.1 Burkholderiaceae bacterium
CCGCACTTGGGCAGCACCACCACGCGCACCGAGCGCGCACGGTGCAGCTTCTCGGCCATCGAGCGCACCGCTTGCGGCGGCGCCACCACATCCTCGTCGCCGGTGACGAGCAGCACCGACGCCTCGATCTGCTCCACCGCCGCTGCGGGCGCGTCGGCGAGCGCGAAGCAGCTGCGCGCATACCCATCCGGGTCCTGCCGCATCAGGCTTTCGCGCACGTAGGCCACGGCCAGCGGCAGGCGCGCGCGCGTGTCGGCCGAGATCGATGCGTTGAGCAGCGCCAGCGCGATCTCGTGCATGCCGTTGGCGCCCTCGTTCTTCGCCTTCTCGCCGCGCGCGCGGATCGCCGTGCGCGCCGCATCGGGCGGCGCGATCAGCGGCCCGTACAGCGCCAATCCGGCGACCAGCTTGGGCGCTGCGACCGCCACGTGCTGCAGCACGATGTTGCCCATCGAGTGGCCGACGAACCATGCGCGCGTGATGTTCAGCCGCGCGCACGCCGATTGCACCAGGTCGGCATAACGCGCCATCGACAGCGCGCCTTCGGCACGGTGCGAACGGCCGCTGCCCGGCAGGTCGATGCGCACCACGCGATGACGCTGCAGCGCCGTCATCAGTGGCGCGAAGGTGTTGCCACTGCCGCCCAGGCCGTGCACGCAGACCACCGCGGGCCCGTCACCCTCGTCCTCCACTGCGCAGCGCTCGACGAAATGCAGTCCCATGCGTCCTTACTGGAAGCGGTTTTCGATGGCGCCGATGCCATCGATCTCGATGCGCACGACGTCGCCCGCACGCAGCCAGCGCGGCGGATCGAAGCCCATGCCCACGCCCGCTGGCGTGCCGGTGGCGATGATGTCGCCCGGCAGCAGCGTGATGCCGCGCGAGCAGGTCTCGATCAACGTCGGGATGTCGAAGATCATGTCGCGCGTCATCGCGTCCTGGCGCAGCTCCGGCTGAGCCCCGGCTGGCGTGACCCAGCCGCGCACGCGCGTGTCGCGCGCATCGAGCTCGTCGGCGGTCACGATCCACGGCCCCATCGGGCAGAAGGTGTCGCAGTTCTTGCCCAGCATCCACTGCTGGTGGCGCACCTGCACGTCGCGCGCGCTCACGTCGTTGAGCACGGTGTAGCCGCATACATGGTCCATCGCACGCGCACGCGGAATGTCACGCCCGCCGCGACCGATCACCACCGCCAGCTCGCTCTCGTAGTCGATCTGCTCGGACACCGCCTTGCCCGGCAGGCGCACCGTGTCGTGCGGACCGATCACGGTCTCGGGGAACTTGGTGAACACCATCGGCCACTGGTGCTCCTTGGGCAGGCTGTCGCGAAACACGCTGCCCGACAGCTCCTGCGCGTGCGAGTGGTAGTTGCGGCCGACGCAGTAGATGTTGCGCCGCGGCCGCGGGATCGGCGCACGCAGCGTGATCGCATCCACCGCCACGCGCGGCCCGTTGGCCGACGGCGGCGGCTCGCCCTTGGCCAGCGTCTCGATCAAGCGCAGCGCGGCGCCGCCCGCATAGTCGACGAGCAGCGGCGTGGCCTCGCGGCCGTCGGCCGACACGATGCCCACATGGTCGCGGCCACCCCAGCTCCAGCTGGCGATGCGCATGCTGCTTGTCTCCGTGGTGTCTCGGCGGTCGGACGGCTTTGCTGCGCGCCTCGCCGCAAGAACGGATTGAAAAATTGTTCGATCTCGATGAAAAATGAGACATGCGTCTCAAATCGGGATCGGTGCATCATACGGTCGCCTCAGCGACAGCCGCAACCCGTCCGGCCCGCGGTTCTGCCAGGGATTTACCCGCATGGCCACACTGAAGCACAAGCTCACCGAGTCGCCCAAGCCGCCGGAGCGCGGCGTGCGCGCCGCCACCTTCCACTTGCTGCTCGACACGGCGATGCAGATCATCCGCGAGGCCGGGCACATTCCATCGGTCGCCGAGGTGGCCGCGCGCTCCAAGGTCTCGCGCGCCACCGCGTACCGTTACTTCCCGAGCCGCAGCGTGCTGATCACCGCGGTGATCGACAGCTCGCTGCAACCGGTGCGCGGCTACAAGTCGAAAGCGTCGGACGGGCGCGAGCGTGTGCGCGAGTTGTTCCAGCAGACGTTTCCGCTGTTCAAGCAATTCGAACCGCAGATGCGCGCTGCGCTGCAGCTCGCGCTCGAACACTGGGCGCTCGAGCGTGCCGGTCTGCTCGAGGAGGAGAGCTACCGGCGCGGCCACCGCGTGCGCATCCTCGAGCATGCGCTGGCGCCCTTCACCGCGCAGATGCCCAAGGCGGTGCGCTGCAAGCTGCACCGCGCGCTGTCGGTGATCTTCGGCATCGAGCCGTGGGTGGTGCTGAAGGACATCTGGGGCATCCCCGATCGCGAGGTCGAGCGCATTGCGCTGTGGATGGCCGACGCGATGATCGATGCCGCGCTGCGCGAGGCGCAGGCGGCGCCGGCGCGCTCTGCCCGGCGCTGATCCGCGTGCCCGCGCCAGCCGACAATCGTGTCGATGGACCGGCCGGCCACCCCGATTCGCATCGAGCTGCTCGGCGCGCCGCGTGTCGTCAAGGACGGGTGCCGCAGCGACTGCCGATCAAGAAGTCGATCGCGCTGCTGGCGCTGCTCGCGCTGGAGGGGCGCTGCACGCGGGCCAAGCTGGCCACGCTGTTGTGGGATTCGCTGGATGACGAGGCCGCGCGGCGCAACCTGCGGCGCGAGCTGCATCGCCTGCGCGAGGCCGGGTTGCACGACGTGCTCGCCACCAGCGACGACCAGGTCGCGCTGGCC
>DATKJN010000678.1:0-6725 GCA_035543655.1 Burkholderiaceae bacterium
GGTGTGCTGGCGGCCTGGGCTCAGTTGGACGCCACCGCCTTTGTCACGGTGGCTCACCTGTGGCAGACCGTGCTGCCCGACCAGGCGCTGCAGTCATTCCTGCTTGCCGCCGGGGTCGCCATCGGGGTGGCGCTGCTGGGCGGTGCCACCGCCGCGGCGGTGAGCTTGTTCGACTTTCCAGGTCGCCGGATCTTCGAGTGGGCGCTGTTGCTGCCGCTGGCCATGCCGGCTTACGTGCTGGCCTATGCCACCACCGACGCTTTGAACCCGAGCGGTCCTGTGCAACTCGGGCTGCGCGCGGCTTTTGGCGGCCAGGGCGCACTGTGGCCGGACGTGCGCAGCCTGCCGTTCGCGGTGCTGTTGTTCGTGCTGGCGCTGTATCCCTATGCCTATGTGCTGGTGCGCGCCAGCCTGGCCGAGCGTGCCGCACCTCTCATGGAAGCGGCCCGCCTGCTCGGGGCCGGCCTGCGCCGGCGCTTGTTCGAGGTGGCGATTCCACTGGCCCGCCCGGCGCTGGCTGCCGGGGTGCTGCTGGCGTTGATGGAAACGTTGGCAGATTTTGGGGTGGGCGCATACTTCGGTCTGACCACCTTCACCACCGGCATCTACAAAGCCTGGCTGGTGATGAACGACGGCGTGGCGGCGGCCCAGCTTGCGTCGTCGCTGCTTGCCGTGGTGGCCTGCCTGCTGTGGCTGGAGCGACGCGCCCAGCAGCGCCTGCGCTTCGCCACCAGCCGCAGTGGCGCGGCGCATGGCAGCGATGCCCGACTGCTGCAAGTCGGACCGCGCGGCTCGGCCGCGCTGCTGACCTTGTGCATCCTGCCGATCGTGCTGGGCTTCGTGCTGCCGTGTGTGTGGCTCATCTACCGCGTGGCCCAGGAAGCACAACAGGCCGAGTTCGGTTTGCCGCTGCAACGCTTCCTGTCGTGGGCCACGCACACATTCGTGCTGGCGGCCGGCGCGGCGTTGGTGGCGGCCGCGATCGCGCTGGCGTTTGGCGCGGTGCTGCGTGCCGAGCGCGGCCGTTTGCTGTCGCCGTTGCGGCTGGCGGCGCGCACGGTGTCGCTGGGTTACGCGGTGCCAGGGGCGGTGATCGCGGTCGGCATGCTGGCCCCGCTGGGCCTGGTGCAGGCACGTTGGCCCGACAGCGGCGCCGGTGTGTGGTTGACCGCCACGGTCCTGGGCCTGCTCTATGCGTATGTCGTGCGCTTCAGCGCGGTGGCGATGCAGTCGGTCGAGGCGGGCTATGCACGCATCCCGCCCGCGGTCGACGACAGCGCGCGTCTGCTCGGCGCCGGCCTGTGGCGCACCTGGTTCGAGGTGCACCGGCCGCTGCTGCGCCGTGCCACGGTGGCGGCGATGTTGCTGGTGTTCGTCGACGTGATGAAGGAACTGCCCGCCACGCTGCTGCTGCGTCCGTTCGGCGTCGACACCTTGGCCACGGTGGCCTACAACTTCGCCCGTGACGAACGCCTGGCCGAGGCCGCACTGCCGTCGCTGGCGATCGTGGCTGTGGGGCTGATCCCGGTGGCCTTGCTGTCGCGGGCCATGCGGCGCTGAAGGCAGCGCCGGCGGCGAGGTCAGGGCCGCTTGAAGGCGTACAGGTTCGACGGTTTCGGTTCGCCAACGTCGCTGCCGTCCGGCTGTCCGGGCGCGGACCATGATTCGATCAGCTTGCGCAGTTCGGCTGGATCGGCCGGCTTCAGCAGGTGGTGGTCGAAGCCGGCTTCACGGCCGCACTTGCGATCGGCCGGCATGCCATAGCCGGTGAGACCGATGATCAACGCGTGGCGCGTCTGCGGCAATTGGCGCAGGCGCCGCGCCACCTGGTAGCCGTCGAGCTGCGGCAGGCCAACGTCGAGCAGCACGATCTCCGGCGCAAAGCTCTGCGCCTCGGTGATGGCCTGCGCGCCGTCGCGCGCGCAGCGCACCGTGTGGCCGGCGATCGCCAGCATCGTTGCGGTGGTGTCGGCGATGTCGGGGTTGTCTTCCACGATCAACAGCCGCCGGCACACCGCTGCCGCACCTGGACTCTGCCGGCCGCCGGCATCGTCGTCGGCCATCGGCGCCTGCAGGCAAGGCAGGTAGACGCGGAATTCGGCACCCTGGCCGACGCCGGCACTTTCCGCTTCGACGCGGCCGTCGTGCAGCTTGACCAGGCGCTGCACCAGGGTCAGGCCGACGCCGAGGCCGCCCTGGTTGCGATCGAGCGCACGTTTGCCTTGTTCGAACAGGTCGAACACGCGCGGCAACAGATCGGGCTCGATGCCCATCCCGTTGTCGCGCACGGTGAGCACCGCCGTGCGCTGCTCGACCGCAATCGCGACGTGAACGCTGCCGCCCTCGGGGGTGTACTTGTTGGCGTTGCTGAGCAGGTTGTTGATCACCTGCTGCATGCGCGCGCCGTCGCCGTGGATCCACACCGGTCCGACGGGCATGGCCTGCGTGAGCGTGTGGCGGCGTGCGGTCAGTGCCGGGCGGTGCATGTCGATGCACTGCGCGACCATCGCCGTCAGCTCGAGCGGCGCGCTCTGCAACACGATCTTGCCCTGGCCGATGCGTGCCACGTCGAGCAGTTCGTCGACCAGGCGCGTGAGCTGCCGCAGCTGTCGATCGGTGATGTCGGTGGCCCACATCAACTTGGAGTCATGGCCGCCGAGGCGGCGGATGATCTCCACCGCGTTGCCGATCGGCGCCAGCGGGTTGCGCAGTTCGTGCGAGAGCATCGCCAGGAACTCATCCTTGCGCTTGCTCGCTTCTTCGAGGCGTGCTTCGGCGCGCCGGCGCTCCTGAATCTCGTCTTGCAGGCTCTGGTACAGCTGCGCCGCGGCAAACGCGATCGCCGCGCGCGTGGCCACCTCGTCGAGCACGGCCATGCCGAGCGCGCTGGGCTCGCCAGCGAGCAGCAGCACGCCGAGCACCCGCTCGCCGTCGCGCAGCACGTGCGCTTGCAGGTGCGCGGCGCCACCGGGCTCGAGTGCCTGCTGGATGCGCTGCAGATCGGTCGCCGGCAGGCCGTCGCCGCTGACGTCGCTGACCACACCGTCGCCGTCGCGCCAACTCGCCGCGCGCACGACCCGCGCGCGGTCGTCGAGCAGCGCCACCGTGGCGCCGTGCGCCAGCCGCGGCACCACCATGGTCAGCAGACGGTGCATGCCGGTGCGCATGTCGAGCAGGCCGCTCAGCTCGTGGCTGAGCTCCGACAGGAACGTCGAGCGGCGCGTCGACTCCTCGGCCACCGATAGCGCGGCCTCCGCAGCCGCGTGCGCCACGCGCGCGTCGGCCTGGCGCGCGATGCGCCGCTGCAGCACCTGCAGCTCGACGAACACGCGCACCTTGGAGCGCAGCACCTCGGGCACCACCGGCGACAGGATGTAGTCCACCGCGCCGAGCGAGTAGCCGCGCGTGGTCTGGATCTCGTCGGCGTAGGCGGTGATGAAGATGATCGGCGTGTGGGCGCTGCGCTTGTAGCGCCGGATCAGTGTGGCGGTCTCGAAGCCGTCGATGTCGGGCATGTTGACATCGAGCAGGATCACCGCGAACTCGCGGGTCAGCACCTCGCGCAGCGCCTCGGTGCCCGAACGCACGAACACCAGGTTCTGGTTGAGCTCCTCCAGCACCGTCTTGAAGACCAGCAGCTTCTCCTGCAGGTCATCGACGACCAGGATGTCGACCTTGTCGGCCGGTTCGGTCATCGCACTGCCCGCGCCTGCGCTCAGCACAGCCAGCCCCGCAGCACGGCCAGCAGGTGCATCGGATCGACCGGCTTGGACAGGTAGTCCCAGGCACCGGCTTCGATGCATTTCTGGCGGTCGCCCTTCATCGCCTTGGCTGTCACCGCCACCAGCGGCAACTCACGCCCGCGCGGCAGGCCGCGGATCAGGCGCATCGTGGTCAGGCCGTCCATCTCCGGCATCATGATGTCCATCAGCACGATGTCGATCGCTGGATCGCTCTCGACCAGCCGGATCGCATCGCGCCCATTGTCGGCCGAGACGATCACCATGCCGACCTCGTCGAGCACGGTGGCGAGCGCGAAGATGTTGCGCATGTCGTCGTCGACGATCAGCGCCTTCTTGCCGCGCAGGTCGAACGAATGGTCGAGCGCGGTCTCGATCTCGCTGCGATCGCGGTCCGACATCACGCCGGGGCTGCGATGCAACCAGAACGCCAGATGGGCGCGCAACGTCGCCAGCGAATCCGCCTCGCGCTGGCCGAATGCGCCATGCCGGCGATCCCACGCCTGGCGCGTGCCGCGTCCGGCGCGGTAGACCACGATCGGCAGCTGGCACACGCCCGCGCGTTTGGCCAGCGCATCGAGCATGTCTTCGGGGCCGAAGCCGGGCATGGTGTCGTCGACGACCACGCAGTCGGCATCGGCGAGCGCAGCCGCTGCTTCGGCCGCACTGTCGGCCACCACCGCGTCGACGTCGCTGTCCAAGCCCTCGAGCAATTCTGTACGCAACGGCGACGGCGGCATCACGACGGCCAGCCGCTTGACCGGCCGATCGACATAGATCGCCAGCTGGCCGAGCGCGGCATGCACCACGTCGGCCGATTGCAGCGGCTTGGCCACGAAGCCGATCGCACCGGCCTGCAGCGCGCGCTCGCGCGCATCGTCGGTGGACACCACGCAGATCGGGATATGGCGCGTGACGAGGTCGGTCTTCAGGCGGTCGAGGATGCGCCAACCCTCCATGTCGGGCAGGTGGATGTCCAGCGTGATCACGCTGGGCAGGAACTCGCGCGTCATCGTGAGCGCCGACGCACCGGTGCCGGTGACCAGGCCCTTGAAGCCGCACGCGCGCGCCGCGTCGAGCATCACCTTGGCGAAGCCGATCTCGTTTTCGACGATCAGCATCACGCGGTCGCCGGTGGCGATGTCGTCGCGGTCGTCGTCGGCGGCATTGGCGAACACCACCGGCGGCTCCGTTGCGGTGACGGTCTCGAAATAGGGCGCCACCGGCGCTGCCGGCACCATCACTCGCTCGTCGGCGCGCGCCAGCGGTTCGGCGGGTTCGGGCGGCACGCTGCGGCCGTGGCGCGGGCTGCGCAGCGGGTTGTAGCTCTGCGGCAGGTACAGCGTGAACACGCTGCCCTGACCGGGCGCGCTCACCAGGCGGATCTCGCCGCCGAGCAATCGCGACAGCTCGCGGCTGATCGCCAGGCCGAGGCCGGTGCCGCCGTACTTGCGCGAGGTGGAGCCGTCGGCCTGCTGAAACGCCTCGAAGATGATCTGCTGCTTGTCGGCCGAGATGCCGATGCCGGTGTCGGCCACCGAGAACGCGAGCACCTGGCTGGCGCGGTTCAGCTCCTCGTTGTCGCTCGACCAGCCGCTGGCCACGTGCGAGATGGTGAACGTGACCTGACCCACGTGGGTGAACTTGAATGCGTTGGACAGCAGGTTCTTGATGATCTGCTGCAGCCGTTTCACGTCGGTGACCATCACGCGCGGCAGCGGCTGCTCCAGTTGCACCACGAAGCCCACGTGCTTGGACTCGGCGAAGTGGCGGAAACCGCGCTCGATCGAGCGGTGCAGGTCATCCAGGCGCAGCTCGCTGACATCGACCGCCACCGTGCCCGACTCGATCTTCGACAGGTCGAGGATGTCGTTGATCAGCATCAGCAGGTCGTTGCCGGACGAATGGATCGTCTTGGCGAACTCGACCTGCTTGCCCGAAAGGTTGCCATCGGGGTTCTTGCACAACTGGTCCGACAGGATCAGCAGCGAATTCAGCGGCGTGCGCAGCTCGTGCGACATGTTGGCCAGGAACTCGCTCTTGTACTTGGACGTCAACGCGAGTTGCTCGGCTTTCTCTTCGAGCGCCTGGCGCGCCTGCTCGACCTCGGCGTTCTTGCGTTCGACCTCCTGGTTCTGGTGCGCCAGCAGCCGCGCCTTGTTCTGCAGCTCCTGGTTGGTGGTCTGCAGTTCCTCCTGCCGGCTGCCGAGCTCCTCGGCCAGCGACTGCGACTGCTTCAGCAGGTCTTCGGTGCGGGTGTTGGCCTCGATGGTGTTGATCACGATGCCGATCGATTCGGTCAATTGATCGAGAAAGCCCTCGTGCACTGGATTGAAGTGCTCCAGCGACGCCAGTTCGAGCACGCCGCGCACGTGGCCTTCGAACACGATCGGCAGCACCAGCACGTCGAGCGCCGCGTGTTCGCTCAGGCCCGATGCGATGCGAAACGCCTGCGACGGCGTGTTGGTCAGCAGGATCTTGCGCTTGTCGAGCGCGCACTGGCCGACCAGGCCCTGCCCGAGGTCAACCTCCTTGCCGTGCACCGTCTGCCCACCCGAGGCGTAGCTGGCCAGCAGTTTGAGGCGTGACGCTCCGCCGACGCTGCTCATCACATAGAACTCGGCCTGCTGGGCGCCCACCACCGGCGCCAGCTCCGACAGGATCAGCTGGCCCACCGTCACCAGGTCGCGCTGCCCCTGCAGCATGCGGCTGAACTTCGCCAGGTTGGTCTTCAGCCAATCCTGCTCGGTGTTCTTCTGCGTGGTGTCCTTCAGGTTGCGGATCATCTCGTTGATGGTGTCCTTCAACGTCGCGACCTCGCCCTGCGTCTCCACCGTGATCGAACGCGTCAGGTCGCCCTGCGTCACCGCGGTCGCCACCTCGGCGATCGCGCGCACCTGCGTCGTCAGGTTGGCGGCCAGCTCGTTGACGTTTTCGGTCAAGCCCTTCCACGTGCCGGCCGCTCCCGGCACCTTGGCCTGGCCG
>DATKJN010000679.1:0-5612 GCA_035543655.1 Burkholderiaceae bacterium
ACCGAGGATCACCATCACCATCAACGTGCCCGACTGCGTCCAGTGCAGCACGTTGGGGCTCACGTAGCCCTGCTGGTTCACGGCCAGCAGCCCGGCGATGCCACCCAACATGCCAGCCACCACGAACACCAGCAGGCGCAGTCGGAAGGTCGCAAAGCCGAGCGCCTCGGCGCGCTGCTCGTCGTCGCGGATCGCGAGCACCGCGCGCCCGAGGCGCGATGGCACGAAGCGCGCCAGTGCATAGAGGCTTGCGGCCAGCACTGCAAGCGCCAGGTAGTAGAACGATGTCGCGTTCTTCAGGTCGAGGCCGAAGCCGAACATCGATCGCGCTCGGATGTTCAGTCCTTCGTCGCCGCCGTAACCCTTGATCGAGTTGGCCAGATAGAACAGCATCTGCGCGAAGGCGAGCGTGATCATGATGAAGTACACGCCCCGTGTGCGCAGCGAGATCGCACCGATCAGCGCCGCGACCAGCGCACAGATCGCGAGCGTGGCCGCGAGATGCAGGTAGCCGTTGACGAGACCTTCGCTGACCATCACGCCGGTCACGTAGGCTCCGAGCCCCACGAAGGCCGCGTGGCCGAACGACACCATGCCGCCGTAGCCGAGCACGAGGTTGAGACTGGTCGCAGCGATCGCGTACACCAGCACCCGGCCGGCGAAGCTGATGTAGAACGACGCGCCCAGCGCGTCGAGCAGCCATGGCAACGCCAACGCGAATACCGCGAACGCCGCAAGTGCAGCACGCACGCGCCGGCGGGTCGGAGTGGGTGCGCCGCCCACGCTCAGGCCCGAGTCGGGAACAGGCCTTGCGGCCGCACCGCGAGCACCCCCGCCATGAACACGTAGACCGCGATCGACGCAATTGCCGGACCGGCCGCGCTGGCCCATTGCGGCGGCAGGAACTCGCGGAACAGCTGCTGCAGCAGCGTGCGCCCGAGTGTGTCGACGCAGCCCACCAGAATCGATCCGATCAGCGCGCCGCGGATCGAGCCGATGCCGCCGATCACGATGACGACGAAGGCGAGGATCAAAATGTTCTCGCCCATGCCGACCTGCACCGCCAGCAGCGGGCCGAGCAATGCGCCGGCGACCGCACACAAGCCTGCGCCGATGCCGAACACCACGGTGAACAGGCGCTGCACGTTGATGCCCATCGCCTCGGTCATCACGCGGTTGGCGGCGCCGGCACGCACCAAGGCACCGAGCCGCGTCTTGGCCACCAGCAGGTACATCGCCAGCGCGAGCGCGAGACCCACCCCGAGGATCAACAGTCGATAGGCCGGATAGCTCAGACCCGGCAACAGTTGCACCGGACCGGCCAGCGCATCGGGTGCCGACAGCGGGAGGTCGGTGCCGAACACCATCTTCACGCCATCGTTGAGGATCAGGATCAGTGCGAAGGTGGCCAGCACCTGCGACAGGTGGTCGCGCGCATACAGCGTGCGCAGCAGCGTGGTCTCCAGCAGCATGCCGAAGGCCGCGGTGAGCCCGATGGCGCCGAGCACGCCCCACACGAACGACCCGGTCTTGGCGACCAGCCAGGCGGCGAGGAACGCGCCCACCATGTACAGCGAGCCGTGCGCGAGGTTGATCATGTCCATCACGCCGAACACCAGCGTCAAGCCGGCGGCGAGCAGGAACAGCATCAAGCCGAACTGCAGCCCGTTGAGGAGCTGCTCGACGATCAGCAGCGTCGGCATGCGCGGTCGCTCATGCGCACGATGGCGGCGGCCGCATGAGCGAGGCGTGTGCCGTCATTTCATCGTGCAGGCGCCGACGTACGCATCGCCGTGGTCCTTGAGGATCGGCTGGGTGAACGACTTATTGATCAGCCCGCCCTTGCCATCGGAGCCGACGGTGCGCACATAGTAGTTCTGGATCGGATACTGGTTGGTGTTGAACTTGAACGGCCCGCGCACCGAGTCGAACTTGGCGGCCTTGAGCGCCTTGCGCAGTCCGTCGCGGTCCTCCAGCTTGCCCTTCACGTCGCGCACTGCGGCGTTGATCAGCAGCGCGGCGTCGTAGCCTTGCGAGGCGTACAGCGTGGGAACGCGCTTGTACTCCTTCTCGAACTCCGCCACGAACTTCTGGTTCGCCGCATTGGCGAAATCGGGCGACCAGTGCGCCGTGTTGAACAGGCCCGACATCGCGGGGCCGACCGGGTTGATCACGTCCTGGTCGGCCGAGAAGCCGGGCAGCACGAGCTGGATGTCTTTGCTCAAGCCCGCGCCGACGAACTGCTTGATGAAGTTGATGCCCATGCCGCCGGGCAGAAAGATGTACAACGCCTGCGGCTTGGCGGCGCGGATCTCCGCCATCTCGGCGGCGTAGTCGAGCTGGCCGAGCTTGGTGTAGTTCTCGCCGATCACCTGGCCCTTGAACATGCGCTTGAAGCCAGCCAGCGAATCCTTGCCGGCCTGGTAGTTGGGTGCCAGCAGGTACACCGTCTTCAGGTCGCGTGTGTTGGCGTACTGGCCGGCCGCCTCGTGGTACGCATCGTTCGGCCAGCTCACCGCGTAGAACAGCGGGTTGCAGTCCTTGCCGGCCATCGACGACGGCGCGGCGTTGGGGCTGATGTAGATGGTGTTGTTGTCCAGCGCCTCGGGCAGCGCGGCCAGCATGATGTTGGAGAACACCACGCCGGTCATGAAGTCGACCTTGTCGCGCTTGACGCTCTTTTCGAACAACTGCTTGGCCACGTCAGGCTTGAACTGGTCGTCGCTCACCGACACCTCGGCCGGCAGGCCGCCGAGCTTGCCGCCGTTGAGCTTGACCGCAAGCAGGAAGCCATCGCGGATGTCGACGCCGAGCGCCGACGACGGCCCCGACAGCGTGCTGACGAAGCCGATCTTCACCTTGTCGGCGGCGAGGGCGGCGGGAGTGGCCAGCGTGGCGGCGAGCGCGAGCGCGGCGATGCGAGTGCCCGTGCGGACAGCGATGTTCATGCGTTCCCCTTCGTAGTCAAACCCAGATCTGGATCACGTAGTCGAACGGCGCCTGCGCGTTGAACAAGTCCACGCGTTGCAGCTGGATCTTGAGCTGGCCGTCGGCGCCGCGGCGCAGCGTGTGGCGGTAGCGGCCACCGAAGTGGCGGATCGAATCGCGCCGCAGCTCCATCATGTGGAAGCGCGAGCGCACGACGATGCGGTCTTTCCCGACCTCCTCGAGTGCCACGTGGCTCACCAGGTGGTTGGTCTCCCACAGCGGCGCCTGCGACCAGGCATTGGGGTGCGTGACGCGGCCCTTGCGGATCTCCATCATCAGCTTGTCTTCGATGAAGATCGACGGCGAGCTCTCCCACTCGGTCTGCTCGGCGCGCGCCGGCATCCAGTAGACGCCGTCGTCGGCGAACAGGTCCATCCACGCCTGCCACTGCTTGGCATCGAGCAGCTCGGCCTGGCGGTACAGCAGCTGCTCCACTTCTCGCTGCACGTCCACGCCTGCCGCGGTCAGCAGCGCGGTCGGCAGCACGCCTTCCTTGTGCGGCGTGCGCGGCGAATGGGTGGGCTCGATCGATTGCGCGCCGGTGGGCCCTCGGGCGGTGTCGCCCGCGATCACCACATCCTGATGGAGCAGGTGCTTCATGTCGGGGCCGGCAGTTGGGATCGCATTGCCCATCACGCACCCTCCTGCATGTAGCGCGACCACGCCGCGAACTGGCTGCGCATCACCACCTCCGACGTGCCGTGGTTGGAATACGCCACGCCGTTGTCGAAACGATCGTCGCCGTGGTTGCGGTGAAAGCTCACCCAGTCGCCGCCGTTGGACTGCAGCCCCCACTGGCCCTTGGTCCAGTTCTCCAGGTCATCGGCGTTGATCATCGTCGCCGGCGAGTTCACCAGGTTGTAGTACCAGAGGCTGCGGCGATAGATCGCCTCGGGCGCGCCCTTCAGGCGGAAGTGCCAGATCTCCGACAGCGTCTTGTCCGGCGAGATCGGCCGCAGGCAGCGCAATTGCTGCAGCGGCGACTGCACCGAGAGATACGGGTACACCAGCACGTGGTGGATGCTGCGCGACAGGTACTCCTCGGCCTTTTGCTCGCCATACGCCTGTTTCAACAACGCTTCGTGCTCCAGCGTGTCCTTGTCCTGCGGGCGCAGGCCCATGTAGGCCTTGAGGATGCCGTGGCCCTGCGGGTAGTTGATGGTCTGCACGCTGTCCCATTGCTCGAAGCTCGATGCGAACGCCGACAGGTAGTGGTAGTACAGCGGCACCGAGCCCTTCTGCTCCTTGATCCGCCGCTCGACGCGCCCGGCGGCGATGCCGGTGCTCTGGTGCGTGACCGACGGGTGTAGCGCATCGAGCTGGTTCTCCATGAAGAACTTCCAGTTCGATTGCTGGATCACGCGGTGGCACACCGGCACGATCTCGACCTCGCCCACCGGCGAGCGGTCGCACATGTCGTCGAACGCGACCTTGGCCTCGCCCAGGAATTCGAGCAGCGTCGGCCCGTCGGCTGCCAGGCTGGCGAACACGAAGCCGCGGTAGCGGTCGACCCGCGCCGCGCGCTTCAAGTTGCAGTCGGGGTTGCTCTTGTCCATGCGCGTGCCCTCGTAGCCCTTGGCCAGCGGGATCGCTCGGATCTTGCCGTCGAGGTGGTAGCTCCACGCGTGGTAGCTGCAGACGAACGCGTCGCCGGTGTTGCCCTGCAGGTTGCCCACCAGTTGCACGCCGCGGTGCGCGCAGCGGTTGTGCAGCACGTGGATGCTGCGGTCGGCGTTGCGCACCATCACCATCGGCTGGCGGCCAATGTTCACCGCCACGTAGTCGCCGGCGTTCGGGATCTGCGACTCGTGGCCGCAGTAGACCCACACACGCTCGAAGATGCGCTCCATCTCGCGGTCGAAGATCTGCTGGTCGGTGTACACGCGCTTGTGCACGCGGTCCGGCTCGACACAGCGAGAGACGTCGAATCCGGTGTCTTGTTCCAACATGAGTACTCCTTGTTGCTCAGGCGGCCCGCTCGTCGGCACCAGGCTGTTGATCCAGGTTGGCCTTCATGCGTTCCAGCGTGCCCCTCAGTTTGTCGATCGCGCCGGCGGGCAGGCCTTCCACCGCCACGCGGTTGAGGCGTTCCACGGTCGGCCAGATGCGCTGAAACAGGCGTTCGCCAGTGGCGGTGGGCGCCAGCCGTGTCACGCGCAGGTCGCTGGCATCGTTCAAGCGCGCGACCCAGCCCGCCTCCTCCATGCGATCGACCGTGCGCGTCAGCGTGGTGCGGTCGATCGTCGCCAGGTCGGCGAGCTCGCTCATCGAGCAGCGACGCCGCGCGCACAGCGAAGCCAGCACACGCCATTCAGGCACCCTCAGGCCGAACCCGCGCAACTCCTGCGCCAGCCGGCGGTCGCGGCTGCCGATGACCTGCGTCAACCAGAAGAACGCATGCTGCTCGAGCTCGAACGGCGCGGGACGTGGCATGGCGCAAACGTAGCGCGTGTTATGTGCGTTTGCAACTGTCTTGTACCCGAACCCCGCCGTGCCCGCTGGGCGGGTGGTGCCGGCGCGGTCTACTGGCGGGGTCCGCGCTGGCGCCAGTCGCCGGGCGTCTGCCCGAAGTGCGCCTTGAAGCTGCGGCCGAATGCCGGCACGTCGCGAAAGCCGTGCGCCAG
>DATKJN010000680.1:0-5966 GCA_035543655.1 Burkholderiaceae bacterium
TCGACCGAGGTTCACAAGCAGTACACGCCGCTGTTCAACCCGGCGATGCCCGAAGAAGCCAAGGCGTTGTTCCGCGAGCGGTTGCGTGGCCGCTACCAGTACATCAACCAGCAACTCGAAGGCAAGTCGTACGTGATGGGCGATGCACTCACCGTGGTCGATCCGTACCTGTTCACGGTGACCAACTGGGCCAGCCGCGTCAATATCGATCTCTCGGGATTGGCCCACTTGCAGGCGTTCATGGCGCGCATGGCGGGGCGCCCTGCGGTACAAGAGGCGATGAAGGCCGAGGGCTTGCTGAAGTAGCGCCGCAAGCGCTCGCGTCAGGCGCTGGACTTGCCGGCCGCCGGCTTGAACGTGCCCTCGCAGGCATTGCGTGCCGCCGGGTCGTCGCCGAGCTTGGCGCACACCGGGTCGAGCCTGGCGCGCAGGCGCTCGAGCACGGCGTCGTGCTTGCCGTCGCGGTTCCATTGGGTGAGCTGCTTGCCCACGCTCGACAGCGAGCGCGCGCTGCGGCCGTCGAAGGCGCCCTTGTCGAGTGCCGCGTCGTCGATCATGCGCGCCACCGCGCGCTCGACGCGCGCGCCGTCGGCGGGCGTCAGCTCCACCAGCGCCCTCACGTAACTCGCGCCCCACTGCAGCCGCGTGGACGGGCCTTCGCTGCGTGCGAACGCCTCTTCGTACCAGCGCAGCGCCTCGTCCTTGTGGCCCAGCTTGCGCGCGTTGCCACCGAGCTGACTCATCAAGTAGTACGGCGAGTGACTCTTGGCCAGGTTGGCCTTGAGCAGCGCGTCGGACTCGCCCCACAAGCCAGCCTGGCCCAGCACGTAGGCGGCACCGGTGATCACCGCCTGGCGCTCGTAGCCATCGGTGATCTCGCGATCGGCTTGCGCGCTCATCTCGCGCACCTGCTTTTGCAGCGCCGGCGCAATCTTCGGATGGCGCTCGTTCTTCGGCGCATCGATGCGCGCCAGATCCACCCGTGCATTGAGCGCGGTCAGGCGATCGGCGCGCGACAGCGTGGTGTCGGCTTGCAGCCGCTGCAGCGCGCTGTCGTAGGCCGTCACGATCGCCTTGCGATCGGCACTGCCGGATGCCGACAGCGTCTTGGTGATCTCGCCGGCGTAGTTGGTCAGCACATCCATCTGCGCACGCGCGACCTTCGGGTCGGCGAGCCAGCCGCGCACCTGGGTGCGCAGTGCCGCATCGGCTTTCACGCCCTTGCCGTCGTCGCTGTCGGCCAACGCCTTCAGCATCAGACGCGTCGCGCTGTCGGCTTCGATCGCTGGGCAGCCCGCCGCCAGGCCGGCCAGCACGCCCGCGCGTTCGGCCGCGGGCACAAGTTGCGATTCGTCGGTGATCCAGGAATAAAAGGCCAGCATGCGCCACTCGGCACCGCTGATCGACTTGCCCGCGCGTGCGTCGGCGAGCACGGCCTTGGTCGGCCGGCCGCCCGCCAGCCCGAGTTGCAGCAACTGCAACACCTGCGGCGCATCGGCTTCGCCCGGCAGGCGGGTGATCTCGGCGCCGTCGGGGCGCACCAGCACCATCGTCGGATATCCGCTCACCTTGAAGCGGCTGCCGAGTTTTTGCGCGCCGGGCCGATCGCCGTCGATCTCCACCGGCACCAGCGACTTGCTGCGTTCGATGAAGTCATGCCGATTGAACAGCGTGGCCTTCAACTGATTGCACGGCGGGCACCACTTCGCACCCCAGTACAGCAAGACCGGCTTGTTCTCGGCACGCGCGGCCACGAACGCGCGCTCGATGTCGGCATCGTTGGCCGCCGGCTGCCAGGCCACGCTGTCGGCAGCGGCCAGGCCACTGCACAGCCACGCCGCGGCGCCAATCAGGGTCTGGACCAAGGCAGCGAAGCGAAATCGACGGAACATGGGTCCTCCGCGTGGCTCACACGCACGGCCGCATTGTGCGACGGTGCGTCGCGGCCCGCACACCCGCATCGGTGGTGTCCCTGGGATCGCCGCGGACGCTGGTGCGTGCCGGCACAATCCCGCGGCGCCGCACCGCCCGGCGCCCGTCAACCACAGGAAGATCAACCAAGGACCGCCGCCATGATGGAACTGCTGACCGATCCGCAAGCCTGGATCGCGCTGGCCATGCTGACCATGCTCGAGCTGGTGCTCGGCATCGACAACATCATCTTCATCTCGATCCTGGTCGACCGGCTGCCGCCGGAGAAGCGCGACCTCGCGCGCCGCATCGGTCTGGGCGGCGCGATGTTCATGCGCATTGGCCTGTTGTTGTTGCTCGCGTGGATGGCCGAACTGGTGGACCCGCTGTTCACCGTGCTGGGGCAGGCGCTCTCGGGTCGCGACCTGATCCTGATCGCGGGCGGGTTGTTCCTGCTGTGGAAGAGCACCGGGGAGATCCACCAGTCGCTGGAGGGCGCGGAGGGCCACGCTTCCAGCGCCGTCCAGGCCACCTTCACCGCCGTGATCCTGCAGATTCTGGTCATCGACATGGTGTTTTCGCTCGATTCGATCATCACCGCGGTGGGCATGGTCGACGAGCGCGTGGTGATGGTTGCGGCGGTGGTGTTGTCGGTGGGGCTGATGATGGTGTTTGCCGGCGCGATCGGCCGCTTTGTGTCGGACCACCCGTCCATCAAGATGCTGGCGCTGTCGTTCCTGGTCGTCGTCGGTGTGGTGTTGATCGCCGAGGGCTTCGACCACCACGTGCCCAAGGGCTACATCTACTTCGGCATGGCCTTCGCGCTCGGCGTGGAGATGCTCAACATCCGCATGCGCAAGCGTGCGGCCAAGCCGGCTCACCTCAATGCGCCCTATGCCGCCGACCCGCAGGAGCCGAAATCACCGCCGCGCTGAACGCCGGCCATGACCTCCCACGTAGTAGCCGCCACGACCGGGCGCGGCGACAGTGCAGCCATCGCATCCACCCTCGAAAGGAGATCCCCATGCGACCGCTGCTGATCACCGTCACCGCCGCCTTCAGCGCCTTCACCGTTTGGGTGCTGGCTCAGACCGGGCTGGTGGGCTTTTACGAACAACTGCTGGGCTCGCCGGCAGGCATGCAGGTGTTCGCCGACATCGCCATCGCGCTGGTGCTCGTGCTGGCCTGGACGTGGCGCGACGCGCGTGCCAGTGGCCGGCGCTTCTGGCCCTATGCCGTGCTGACGCTGGCGCTCGGCTCGATCGGCCCGCTGCTCTATCTGCTGCTGACGCCCAGCGGCGCGCGCTCGCCGCAGCACACCGCGCTGCAGGGCTGAGCGTCAACCGGCGTCGTCGCGCGGCGCACCGAGCCAGGCCTGGGCCTCGTCGTCCAGCGGCTCGGGCACGGCGCGCGCCAATGCCATCCAGACACCGAACGGCAATTTCATCGCGCGACGCGGCGCCGGGCGCAACACCTCGAGCGCCGCATCGCGCGCCACCATCACACCGAACGCCGCCGGAATCTCGTCGGCCTCGCCGATGCCTTCGCGCAGCACGTACCAGCACTGGCTGCTGACCTCCCGGTAGGCCTCGGCCTTCTCGGGCCGTCGCAGGTCGGCCAGCAGGTCGGCGCGACGCACTTTGATCTCGTGCGCCACCGGCTCGACGTATCGCTCCACCGTGGTGTAGCGGATCGAGAACACATCGGGCATGCCCATCGTCCACGCGGTCGCGTCGCCCGAACTCACCTTGGCTCGCAACGACAGCCCGCGCCAGACCAGGCGGCCGGCGCGCTGCATCTCGCGCGCCACGCGCGCCACCAGGGCTTCGTGCGGATCGCGCGCGGCGCGGTTCGTGTGCAGCGTGGCCGCCAGCACCTGGATGCCGGCGTCGGTCACGCGCAGCGTCTCGCGGCCGTCGACATCGCGCTGGCGCTGCAGCAACCCGGCCGCAAGCAACTCGACTTCGATCAGGTCCTGGCACGGCCAGCCGGCCGAGCGCCAGATTTCACGCAGGCGGCGCCGGTGCACGGCGCCGAGACCGCCGCGCTCGGGCGGCACGTGTGCAAGGCCGTGGTCCATGGTCTCACCAGCGCTTGGGCAACGGCTTGCGAAGCACGATTCGTTCGCGCGTGGCTTCGATGTAGCCGCCGGCGGCGAGGTCTTGCAGGATGCGATTGATCATGCTGCGCGACGCGCCAACGCGATCGGCGATCTTCTGCTGGCTCAGCGGCCCGGGCACGATGCGCTTGCCGCCTTCGTCGCGCGCCAACTCGTTGAACAGGCGCACCACGCGTCCGTAGACGTCCATTGACACCAGGCCCTGCACGTTGCGGCTCAACTGGCGCACGCGGTCGATCAGGTGCTGGATCACATGGAACGCCAGCGCCGGTTGCGCCGCGAGCGCCTGCTCGAACTCGGCGCGGGTGATCATCGTGAGCTTGGCTTTCGACGTGGTTTGCACGGTCGCGGTGCGCACCTGGCTGCCCAGCATCAGCTCGCCGAAGTACTCGCCCGGGCCCATCGTGTTGAGCTCGACCTCCTTGCCGTCCTCGTCGGACACGAACACGCGCAGCGTGCCTTCGTGGATCAGGTACATCGACAGCGCCGGCTCGCCCTCGGTGACGACGATCGTGCCTTTGGCGTACGCGCGCGTATGGCCGAGCGGCGACAACGCGCCGAGCAACTCTGCGGGCAGGGTGCTTGCGGTGACGGCCGGACCGGGCGAAGTGCCTTCCACGGCGCGCATGATGCCGCATGCGCGTGGTCGGCGCGCGGCCGACGGCTGAGCCTCAGGCGGAAGCCGCTTCGCCCCGCACGCGCAGCACCGGCACCGGACGCTGAAAGCCTTTGAGCTGGATCTCGCCACGCGCCTCGGTATCGAAGCCGGGCCCCAGCGCCGCCAACACACGCTGCGACACCAGCACCTCGCCACCGCCAGCTTCGGCGCACAGGCGCGCGGCGAGGTTGGTCACCGTGCCGATCGCACCGTAGTCGATGCGGCCTTCGAATCCGATGGCGCCGATGGTGGCAAAGCCCATCGCAATGCCCACGCCCATGCGCAGCGTGTAACCGCGGCGCTCCCAGGCATCGGCCAGGTGCGCCACCTCGGCCTGCATGCGCAGCGCCATGCGCACGGCGCGCGGCGCCGCATCGGGCACCGGCACCGGGTCGTTGAAGAACACCATGATGCCGTCGCCGGTGAAGCGTTCGAGCGTGCCTTCGTGCTCCAGGATCAGCCGACCCATCGCCGCGTGGTACTCGCGCAGCACGCCCATGACTTCCTCGGGATCGGCGGTTTCGGTGAACGCAGTGAAGCCGCGCAGGTCGAGGAACACCACGGTGATCTCGCGCCGGTGGCTCTTCAACGGATCGTCAGCCCCGCCGCCGACGATGGCCTCGGCCAGCTGCGGCGAGAAGAACCGCTTCAGCCGACCCACGCGCTCGAGCTGCTTCACGCCATCGGCCACGCGCTGCTCCAGCGTGAGGTTCCACTGCGCGAGTTCGTTCTTCTGGCGCTGGATCTCGTCTTGATAGGCCTTGATGCGCAGCAGCGAGCGCACGCGCGCCATCAACTCGGCCTGATTGACCGGCTTGTTGAGGAAGTCGTCGGCACCGGCCTCCAGGCCCTTCACGCGCTCCTGCGCCGGGTCGAGCGCAGTCACCAGCACCACCGGCAGCATCGCATGCTGCGCGTCGGCACGGATCGCCTGGCACACCGCATAGCCGTCCATGCCCGGCATCATCACGTCGAGCAGCACCAGGTCCGGCGGATCGCGCTGGATCGACTGCAGCGCCGCCGCGCCCGACGCCGCCGTGCTGGTGCGGAAGCCGCGGGCGGTCAACACGTCGGCCAGCAGCCGCACGTTTTTCTCGACGTCGTCGACCACCAGGATGTGCGATGTCACTTTTGCCGCCCTTCGGTGAGCGCTCGCTGCACCGCGGCCAGGAATGGCTTGATCGAAATCGGCTTGGCGATGAAGCCGTCGAAGCCCGAGCCCACGATGCGCTGCTGCTGGTCGGGCATCACCGAGGCCGACACCGCCAGCACCGGCAT
>DATKJN010000681.1:0-3559 GCA_035543655.1 Burkholderiaceae bacterium
CCGCCGTCGGTGCTTGACATGACCGAGCGGCGGGCTGCGGTGCTGAATGCCGGCCTGCCGTATCTGGCTGCAGAGCTCGACGGCCGGGTGGTCGGGTATGCCTACGCCACGGCCTACCGTCCGCGCCCGGCCTACCGCCACACGATCGAAGACTCGATCTACGTCGCACACGGCCTCGGCCGCCGCGGCATCGGTGGCGCCTTGTTGCGGGCGCTGATCGCGCGCTGCGAGCACGGCCCGTGGCGCCAGATGTTGGCGGTGATCGGCAACAGCAATGAGGGCTCGATTGCGCTGCACCGCGGCCTGGGCTTTCAGCCCATCGGCACGCTCCACGCGGTGGGCTTCAAGCTGGGCCGCTGGGTCGACACCGTGCTGATGCAGCGCGCGCTCGGCGAGGGCGACCGCAGCATGCCGTCGAAGTAGCCGGCGCGAAAGCGCGCCCGGCGCGATGTGCTAGCGGTGCAGTGGGCGGCCCCGCACGACGGAGCCCATCGGCGCGAGGCCGCGGCGCACGAGCATCGGCGGCCGCGATGGCTTGGTATCGCCGAAGGTGCTCTCGAAATCACGCGGCGCTTCGCGCACAAGCCGCATGCAGCCCGCGGCGCGGTAGTCGTGCGCCTTCATCCGCCGGCCTTCCACCGCCTCGTACGAGACATGGTCGAGGTCCCACCACAGGCTGTGCGCCATGTGCAGGCTGTTGCGCAACCACCGATCCCACATCTCGCTCATCGGAAAACCTCATCCACGACGTCTGAACAGACTTGCGCTATCGCAAAAAGCGTGCGCGGCCCGCGGGACGCCAATTCGTGCAGTTCGTCACGCGCCATCGCCGGGGCCGCCGCGAACCACCCCAGCAAACTGTCACCAAGGCGTCGGAATTGACTGCAAGAGTTGCCGACGTGCCCACCCGGCGCTCACGCCCGCGCGGTGATCACCTCGTCGGGCCGCGTGGTGTAGCGCGGCGAGCGGCGCTCCTGCCTGGACGCATGCGAGCTGCCGGGCACGGCTTGCGCGATGGCGCTGGCCACGTTGACGGCGCCGCGGCCGAAGCGCTGGTTGAGCGTGTCGATGGCGGACATCAGTCGCGCGCGGTCGCGCGGCGGCGGCGCGGGTGCGGGCTCTTCGGCAAACAGTTCCAGCGTGGCTTGCACAGCCTGCTGCTGCGGCTGCAGGTCGATCAGCATCACGCCGGCCTTCAGGTAATTGAAACCGGGGCGGTGGATCGACTGCAACGCGCGCACCGCGGCCGACACCAGCGTCGCCGTGTCCTGGCTTGGCCGGGTGAGCGGCAACGTGGCGGTGGGCGCGTGCTGGCGGTCGTGGTGGCGGTAGGGACTGGTGGCGATGAACACCTGCACGGCACGCGCCACGCTGTGCTGATGGCGCAGCTTCTCCGCCACGCGCGACGCGAACTGGCTCACCACCTCGGTCAGCGTGGCCAGCTCGGTGACCGGCTCGCCGAACGAACGCGAGCACAGGATCTGCTGGTTGGCCGCCGGCTGGTCCTCGACATCCAGGCAGGGCACGCCACGCAGCTCGCGCAGGGTCTTCTCCATCACCACGCTGAACTGCCGGCGCAGCGCGGTGACGTCGGCCTGGATCAAATCGAGCACCGTGTGGATGCCGCCCTCGTGCAGGCGCGCGCTGGTCTTGCGCCCGATGCCCCAGACATCACCGACCTCGGTGCGTCGCATCACGTCGTGCACTTGCGCTTCGCTCAACGAGCCCAAGTGGCACACCTGCGCCAGTGCCGGCGGATAACTGCCGGGCTTGCGGTCGGCCGTCTTGGCCACGTGGTTGGCCAGCTTGGCCAGGGTCTTGGTCGGCGCGAAGCCCACGCTGGTGGGCAACCCGGTCCACTGCAGCACCTTGGCGCGCAGCGCACGGCCGATCGCGACCAGGTCGCCGCGCACGCCATCGAAATCCAGGAAGCATTCGTCGATCGAGTAGATCTCCTGCCGCGGCGCAAACTCGGCGGCCAGCGCCATCATGCGGCTCGACATGTCGCCGTAGAGCTCGAAGTTGGCCGACAGCGCGATCAGCCCGGCCGAACGCTGCAGGTGGCGCACCTGAAACCACGGCTGTGCCATTTGCACGCCGAGGTCCTTGGCCTCGTTGCTGCGCGCGATGCACGCGCCATCGTTGTTCGACAGCACGACCACCGGACGGCCGTTGAGCGATGGACGAAACACCCGCTCGCAGCTCACGTACATGTTGTTCACGTCGACGAGCGCAAGCACGGCGCACCACCTCAGACCGGCAGCGGCCTGATCACGCAGGTGACCACGCCCCACACGTCGAGCGCGACGCCCTCGCCGGCCACGATGTCGGCCAGAGCGCCGTCAGCCGCGCGCAGGCGCAGCTCGCTGCCTTCGCGACACAGCCGCCGGCAGACGAACTCGTCGCCGACCACGGCGATCACCGTGTGCCCGTGTGATGCGCCGATGGAGCGGTCGACCAGCACGAGATCGCCGTCGTCGATGCCCATCTCGCGCATCGCACCGCCCGCCACGCGCATCACGAAGGTGGCCTGCGCATGTTTGATGAGCATGTCGTTCAAGTCGAGCCGGGTGACACCGCTGTCTTGCGCCGGTGACCCGAAGCCGATGGCCACGCTGGTGCGCGGCGGAAACTTCTCGGCCGCGCCGCCGTGGCGCGCCACCTGCACCGGCCCCGCATCGCCGGACATGCTCAGCCCCACGACGATCGGATCGCGCCGGCCACGTCGATGCGCGCACTGCCGCCTTCGCGGATCGGCTCGTCGGCTGGCGGGCGCAGCGGCCCGACCGCCTCGAACGCCTCAGCCGCTTTCGGCGTGATGAAGCGCGAGAGCGCCGCATACACATGCCGATCGCCACCGCTGCTTTGCTGCGTGACATAGAAACGTTGCGGCACCAGCAGGTGCAGATGGCGCTTGGCGCGTGTCATGGCCACGTAGAGAAGGCGGCGTTCTTCTTCGATCAGCGCGCTCGAGCCGGTGGTCAGGTCGGTCGGGATGCAGCCGTCGACCGCGTTGAGCAGATGGACGGATTGCCACTCCTGCCCTTTGGCCGAGTGAATGGTCGACAGGATCAGGTAGTCCTCGTCGAGGTGCGGATCACCCGCTTCATCGCTGGTGGATTGCGGCGGGTCGAGCGTGAGCTCGGTCAGAAAACGCTCACGGCTCGGGTAGCCCTCGGCGATGCGCTCGAGTTGCAGCAGGTCGGCCTGCCGGATGCGCGCGTCGTCGTGCAAACGCTCCAGTTGCGGCACGTACCAGCGGTGCACGCGCTGCAGTTCATCGGGCCAACCGTCGGCGGCCGCACGCAACTGCGCCATCAGTTCGCGCAACGCTGCCCAATCGTCGCGCGCGCCGGCCGGCGGCTTGAAGGCATTGAACGTCTGCACGGGCGACGGGGCGTCGTCCATCGCGTCGAGCAAACGCCTCGCGGTGGCGGGGCCAATGCCGGCCACCAGCAATGTGGCGCGGTACCCCGCCAGGCGGTTGCGCGGGTTCTCGGCCCACCGCAGCACCGACAGCACATCCTTGATGTGGGCCGCCTCGAGGAACTTGAGTCCA
>DATKJN010000682.1:0-2961 GCA_035543655.1 Burkholderiaceae bacterium
TCGGCATCGCCGCCTTCGCGGGCGCGCTCGCCGTCGGCATCCACCTGACGGTCGAGCGTGGCTGGCCGATCTTGGCCTTCGCGCTGCTCGGCGGGGCAGCGGCGATCTTTTACGTGGCCCCGCCGATCCGCTGGGCCTACCGCGGCCTCGGCGAACTGGTCATCGCGCTGTCGTATGGGCCGTGGATGGTGTTGGGCAGCCTGTACCTGCACACGCAACGTCTGTCGTGGCAAGCGCTGATCGTGTCGCTGGTGCCGGGATGCCTGATCATGGGTCTTGCGGTCGTCAACGCGATCCCCGATTTCCATCAGGACCGCCTCGTCGGCAAGCGCAACCTGGTCGTGCGGCTCGGGCGCCGTCGCGCCGTCTGGTTGTATCTGGCGCTGTCGGCCGCGGGCCTGCTCGTGGTGCCGCTCGGTGTTGCCGCCGGCATCTTGCCGTGGCCCTGCCTGGCCGCGTTGCTGGCGCTGCCGCTGCTGGTCGAGAGCGGCCGCATCGCGCGCTCCACCTACGAGACGCCGCGCGCCTTCGTGCCGGCGGTGCGCAACATCGTCGCCTGCTACCTGGTGGCGGTGCTGTTGCTCACCGCGGGCATCCTGGTTCAGGCGAGTTGGCCGCTGCGCGCATGAGCCGCCGGGCCGCTCCCAAGGCGAATTCTGCAGTGCGCAGCGCACAGGATGCCCGATGAGCCGCATCGACCTTCTGCGTGCGCCGCTGCTGGTCTCGTGGCAACTCACGCGCGACTGCGACCTTTGCTGCCTGCATTGCTGCACCGAATCGGCGCCGGGCAAGCGCCTGCCCGACGAGCTCGACGCGGACGAGGCGATGCGCGTCGCCGACGAGATCATCCGCCTGGGCGTGCCCTACGTGATGCTTTGCGGCGGCGAGCCGCTGGTCGTCCCCCATTTCTTCGCGCTCGCCGAGAAGCTCGGCCGCGCCGGGGTCAACCTCAAGATCGAAAGCAACGGCCAGCGCTTCGATGAGGCCGTGGCGCAACGGCTCGCGCGCCTGCCAATCCGCTCGGTGCAGATCAGCCTCGACGGCGACACCGAGGCCACGTACGCGCGCCAACGCGTTGGCGGCTCGCTGGCGGCCGCGCACACCGCCTGCCGCGCGGTGCGGGCCGCCGGCATGCCGCTGGAGATCACCTTCGCGCCGACCCGCATCAACCTGCACGAGGCGGAGCAGGTCATCGAACGGGCGCGCTCGTTCGGCGCCTTCCGCTTCAACAGCGGCCGCCTGATGCGCATCGGCACCGCCGCGAAGCTGTGGGATCGGCTCGAGCCGAGCGAAGCGGACTACGCCGCGTTCCGCCGCGTGCTCGAAGGCGCCGCGCGCCGTCTCGGCGGCGAAATGGAGCTGTGCCACGAGCCGTTCGAGATACAAAGCGGCCTGCGGGCGAGCCTCGAGAGCCCGCCAGCGACCCTGCTCGTGCTGCCCAATGGCTGGGTCAAGGTGGCGGCGGCATTGCCGCAGATTTGCGCGGACCTGCGGCGCGATGGTCTGGATGTTGCCTGGGACGCCTATCGCGATGCCTGGCGCAGTGATAGAGTTTCCGCAGCAGCGCGCCGTGTCATCGCCGACCCGGCGCTGCTCGCCAATGCGAATGGTTGGCAGGCACCGGCAACCCGCCGGATCGAGATCACCACGGAGGATCCATGAGCGAATCCAAGCAGACGATCGAGCCCGCAAAGGGCATGCCGAAATCCCAGCCCGTCGCACCGACGCCGCTGGACAAGCCGGTCTGGGAAACGCCCAAGCTGGAAGATGTCTCCGAGCAGGTCATGGCCCAGCCTTACATCCGTTTCACCTGATCGATTCCCGAAGCGAATGCGATGCGGGGGCGCACCGTCGATGACTACGATGCGCCCCTTTTTCTGGCCTGGCAGCTGACCAACGGCTGCGGCGCACGCTGTCTGGCGTGCTGCGAAGAGTCCGGCCCCGGCAAGGCCTGGCGCGATGAGCTGAGCCGCGAAGAGGCACTCGACCTCGCGCAGGCGATCGCGGATGTCGGCATCCCCTACGTTGCCTTCGGCGGCGGCGAGCCGCTCGGCGTCGCGCACTGCTGGGATGTCTTCGAGCGACTGGCGGCGCACGGCGTCGCCCTCAAGATCGAGACCGACGGCAGCCGCATCGACGCCAGCGCCGCCGATCGGATCGCCGAACTCGCCGTCGATTGCGTGCAGATCTCCGTCGACGGTGCCACTGCGGCCACGCACCAGCGCGTGCGCCCCGGATCGGGCTTCGCGGCGGCGGTCGGGGCGATCGAGCGCCTGGTGGCGCGCAACTGCCCGCCGCAGTTCGTTTTCGTGCCCACGCGGCTGAACCTGCACGAGATCGTCGCCGCCTTCGACCTGGCGGCCACGTTGGGCTGCAGCGCTTTCGTCACCGGCCCGCTGATGCGCATCGGCCGCGCGGCCGCGGCCTGGGACACGCTGGCCTGCACCGACGACGAGTGGCAACGCGCCGTCGCGGCGCTGCGCGAGCGGGCGGCCGCAAGCGCAACCGGTCCGGCGCTGTCGATCTACCCGTGGGACATCGTCACCGAGATGCAGACGCGGCTCGACAACCCGCAGGCGATGCTGCTCGTGGTGCCTAACGGCAGAGTCAAGCTGCTCAATGCGCTGCCGTTCGCGCCCGCCGACCTGCGCCGCGACACGCTGCGCGACGCGTGGCAAGCCTATCGCGCCGCCTGGCGCACGACCGAAGTGCGCGACTTCGTCCGGCGCTGCCGCGTCGAGCCGGCGCTGCTGCAACACGCCAACGAAACCTGGGCCGTGCAGCCGGGCGGCTGACGCCCGCGCTCTTTTCAGGACGCCGCGACCGCCGGCGACGAGCGCTTGCGCGGGCGCCGCATCTGGATCAATATGGTCGTTGCGCCGGTGCACGCATTCGGCCCGATCGCGGCGACGGAAGGTTCCACGGGGCCGAGGAGATTGCCATGCTGCCCGTCCCGTATGC
>DATKJN010000683.1:0-6379 GCA_035543655.1 Burkholderiaceae bacterium
GCCGGAACGCGCCGCGCTGCTGGAGGAAGCCAAGCGCCTGATGGTGGCCTACATGCCGTACAAGGTGCACGTGCACCGCATCTGGACCGACCTGTCGCAGCCGTGGGTCACGGGATACCACCGCAACGTGTTCGTGCGCGAGTTCTGGAAGTATGTCGATGTCGACATGGACGAACGCGCCAAGAGGAGCAAGAAGTGAAGCGGCCCACGCGACGACATGTGCTGCAAGGCGCGCTGGCTGCGGCCTTGCCCGCACCGGCACTGCACGCCCAGACGGCCGCGCCGAACGGCGCCGAGCGCAAGGTGCTGCGCTTGCTGTTCAACTCTGCCGAGACCAGCTTCGACCCGGCTCGCATTTCCGATCTGTATTCGCGCGCCGTCACCACGCACATCTTCGAGGCGCCCTATGCCTACGACCACCTGGCGCGGCCGATCCAGGTGCGCCCGCTCACGGCGGTGGCCATGCCCGAGGTGTCGGATAACTTTCGCACTTGGATCATTCGCATCAAGCCCGGCATCCACTTCGCCGACGATCCGGTGTTCAAAGGCCAGCGGCGCGAGCTGGTGGCGCAGGACTACGTGTACGCGTTCCAGCGCGTGATGGATCCGGCCAACATCAGCCCGATCCAGCCGAGCACGATGGAGTTCAAGATCAAGGGCTTGGCCGCGGCGCGCGATGCGGCGGTGAAGAACAAGAAGCCGTTCGACTACGACGCGCCGATCGAGGGCTTGCGTGCGATCGACCGCCACACGTTGCGCATCGAACTGGAGGAGCCGCGGCCGCGTTTCGTCGATGCCCTGACCGCATCCGACCTGCTCGGTGCGCAGGCGCGCGAGGTGGTGGAGCACTACAAGGAGACGATCGGCGAGCATCCGGTGGGCACCGGCCCGTTCAGGCTGAAAAGCTGGCGCCGCAGCTCACGCATCATCCTCGAGCGCAATGCGACCTACCGCGAGGTGCTGTACGACGCGATGCCCGCGGCCGACGATGCCGAAGGGCAGGAGATGCTGGCCAAGTTCAAAGGCCGGCGGCTGCCGATGATCGATCAGGTCGACATTGCGGTGATCGAGGAATTCCAGCCGCAGTGGCTGAGCTTCCTCAACAAGCAGGTGGACGCCTTGGCCACCTCGACCGGTCACCTGCCCAGCCAATTCGCCAACGAGGCCGCGCCGGGCGGCAAGCTGGCCCCCAGCCTGGCCAAGCAGGGCGTGCGGATGTACATGAACCTGGCGTCGGACAACGCGTTCACGTTTTTCAACATGCTCGATCCGATGGTCGGCGGCAACTCGCCTGCCCAGGTGGCGCTGCGCCGCGCGATCAGCCTGGCCTACGACGTCTACGAAGAGATCCGCCTGATCCGCCGCGGCCGCGCGGTGCCGGCGCAGTCGCCGATCACACCCCACACCAGCGGCTACGACGCGCACTTGAAGACCGAGATGAGCGACTACGACCCGGCGCGCGCGCGGGCGTTGCTCGACACCTTCGGCTTCATCGACCGCGATGGCGACGGCTGGCGCGAGCGCCCCGACGGCTCGAAGCTGGAGTTGGTGATGGCCACCGAGCCCGAGCAGATCTACCGCCAGTACAACGAGCTGTGGAAGAAGTCGATGGATACGGTGGGGATCCGCATCCGCTTCAACACCCAGCAGTGGCCGGAGAACCTGAAGGCCGCGGATGCGGGCAAGCTGATGATGTGGCAGCTCGGCGAGTCGTCCTCGGGCCCGGACGGCCAGGATGCCCTGGCCCGGCTGTACGGGCCGCTGGCCGGCAACAACAACCTGGCGCGCTTCCAGCTCGACGAGTTCGACCGGATCTACGAGCGTGCCCAGGTGCTGCCCGACGGGCCTGAGCGTGCCGCCCTGTTCCGCCAGGCGCAGCGCATCGCCGTGGCCTACATGCCGTACAAGATCAACGTGCACCGCATCCATACCGACCTGGCCTACCCGTGGGTGACCGGTTTTCGGCGCCCGCTGTTCGGCGGCGAGTGGTGGCACATGGTCGATGTCGATCCGGCGCTGCGACGCAAACACTTGTCTTGATGGACGTCCCCATGAACAAGCTGCTGGCTTTGTTGATTGCGCTGCTGTCGTTCGCCACGCAGGCGGCCGAGGAGCGCAAGGTGCTGCGCTTGGCGTTCGCGCGTGCCGAGACGAGCATGGATCCGGCGCGCATCGTCGACCTGTACTCGCGCAACATCACCGCGCACATCTTCGAGTCGCCGCTCACCTGGGACCACCTGGCGCGGCCGTTCAAGCTGCAACTGCTCACCGCCGAATCGATGCCGCAGCATTCGCCCGACTACAAGGTGTGGACGGTGAAGATCAAGCCGGGCATCTACTTCGCCGACGATCCGGCGTTCAAGGGGCGGAAGCGCGAGCTGGTGGCGGCCGACTACGTCTACTCGATCAAGCGCATCGTCGACCCGAAGAACAAAAGCCCGGTCAGTGCCGGCATTCTCGAATCCAAGTTCATCGGCCTGGCCGCGCTGCGCGACGACGCCGTCAACAACAACAAGCCGTTCGACTACGACACGCCGATCCCTGGTCTGTCGGCGCCCGATCGCTACACGCTTCGCATCGAAATGGAAGAACCGCGTCCGGGCTCGGCCGAGTTCTTTGCGTCGTCAGATCTGTTTGGCGCGGTGGCGCGCGAGGTGGTGGAGTTCTACGGCGAACAGATCGACGCCCATCCGGTGGGCACCGGGCCGTTCAAGTTGAAGAGCTGGCGCCGCTCGTCGGAGATCGTTCTGGAACGCAATCCGACGTACCGCGAGCGCTTCTACGAGGCCGAGCCGGCAGCCACCGACAAGGAGGGCCAGGCCATCCTCGCGCGCTTGAAGGGCAAGCGGCTGCCGATGATCGACGAGGTGCGCGTCGCGATCATCGAGCAGAGCCAGCCGATGTGGCTGTCCTTCCTCAATGCCGAAGTCGATGCGCTGGCCACCAATGCCGGCCGCGTACCGCCGGACTTTCTCGCGCTCGCCATGCCGGGCGGCAAGATTGCGCCATACCTGGCCAAACGCGGCATCCAGGGCGTGCGCAACCTCAACCCCGACTCCGGGCTCGCCTACTTCAACATGGAGGATCCGGTGGTGGGCGGCTACACCCCGGAGAAGATCGCGCTGCGCCGGGCCATCGCGCTGGCCTATGACGCGGACGTCGAGATCAAGCAGATCCGCCGCGGCGGCATTCGCGCGCAGTCCCCCGTGGTGCCACACACCATGGGCTACGACCCGCAGTTCAAGAGCGAGATGGGCGACTACGACCCGGCACGCGCGCGCGCCTTGCTCGATCTGTACGGCTATGTCGATCGCGACAACGACGGCTGGCGCGACCTGCCCGATGGCAAGCCGTTGACGATCGAGATGGCGAGCCAGCCCGATGATTACTCGCGCAAGTTCGACGAACTGTGGAAGAAGAATCTGAATGCGATCGGCGTGCGCATCAACTTCAAACCGGCGCAGTGGCCCGAGAACCTCAAGGCCGCGCGCGCCGGCAAGCTGCAGTTCTGGCAGCTCGGTTCGTCGGCTGCCGGCTCCGACGGGCAAGGCGCGCTGTCGCGCCTGTACGGGCCGCAGATCGGCAGCCAGAACCTGGCGCGTTTCAAGCATGCCGAGTTCGACAAGATCTATCAGCGCATGCGCGAAATTCCCGACGGTCCGGAGCGCGACGCCCTGTTCCTGAAGGCCAAGCAGCTGGCCGTGGCGTACATGCCCTACAAGCACACGGCGCACCGGATGGAGGCCGACATGCTGCACGCTTGGGTGTCGGGCTATCGGCGGCCGCTGTTCTGGCTCGAGTGGTGGCACATGGTCGACATCGACGGCAGCAAGCGCATCGAACCGTAGCTGCGCAGAAGATGGCCACGTTGCCCGAGCCGCAGATCACGCGCTACCAGCGCTTCCTGCGCGAATCACAAGGCCTGCGGTTCGACACCTACGACGCGCTGTGGCGCTGGTCGGTGAGCGATCTCGAGGCGTTCTGGCGTTCGGTCTGGCAGTTCTTCGATCTGCAATCGCCCACGCCATACACCCGCGTGCTCGGCGACGACCGCATGCCCGGCGCGCGCTGGTTCGAAGGCGCGCAGGTCAACTACGCGCAGCAGGTGCTGCGCCATGTCGATTCGCTGCAGGCAGCCGGACATGCGGCGATCCTGTTTGCCGACGAGCCGATGCTGGCGCAGGGCCGCGTCGACGCGCTGTCGTGGGCCGACTTGCGGCGCCAGGTGGCTGCTTGTGCGATGGCGCTCAGAGGCCTCGGCGTCACGCGCGGCGATCGTGTATGCGCCTACCTGCCGAACCGGCCCGAAACCGCGGTGGTGTTCCTTGCCTGCGCCAGCCTGGGTGCGATCTGGTCGATCTGTTCGCCCGACATGGGCCCGGTCGCCGTGCTCGACCGCTTCCGGCAGATCGAGCCGAAGGTGCTGATCGCATGCGATGGCTACCGCTACGGCGGCGTTGCGCACGATCGGCGCGCGGTGGTGCAAGAACTGATCGAGCAGTTGCCGAGCGTGGCGCACCTGGTGCTGCAGCCGTTGCTGGGCGAGGACAGCGAGCTCGCCGCGCCGGTGCACCCGCGCTGCACAATCCACTCGCTGCCGCACTGGCTACGCGTCGATGCGACGTTCGAACCCGAGTGGCTGCCGTTCGACCATCCGCTGTGGGTGGTGTATTCGAGCGGCACCACCGGCTTGCCGAAGCCGATCGTGCACGGCCACGGCGGCGTGATGATCGAAGGCCTGAAGCTCGCCACGCTGCACAACAACATCGGCCCGACGATCGCGACCGGCGACCGCTACCACTGGTATTCCAGCACCGGCTGGATCATGTGGAACAGCCAGGTCGGCGGGCTGCTCGGCGGCACCACGATCTGCGTGTTCGATGGCAGCCCCGGCGGCCCGTCGAAGGTGCCCGACTGGACCACGCTGTGGCGCTTTGCCGCGCTCACCAAGACCACGTTCTTCGGTGCCGGCGCGGCGTTCTATGCGTCGTGCCTCAAGGCCGGTGTGTCTCCCAAAGACGCGGCCGACCTGGGCTCGTTGCGTGCGCTCGGCTCCACCGGCTCGCCGCTGGCCCACGAGTGCTACCGCTGGGCCTGGGACCATTGCCCCAAGGTGGACGGCCGCGACATCTGGCTCACGCCGATGAGTGGCGGCACCGACTTCGCCGGCGCCTTCATCGCCGGCTTGCCGACGCTGCCGATGGTCGAGGGCGAGATGCAGTGCCGCTGCCTCGGCTCGGCGGTGGAAGCCTGGAGCGAGCCCGATGCCGCGGGCCGCGGCAAGAGCCTGATCGACGAAGTGGGCGAGCTCGTCTGCACGCGCCCGATGCCTTCGATGCCGTTGTACCTGTGGGGCGACACCGACGGCCAGCGCCTGCACGACAGCTACTTCGACATGTACCCGGGCATCTGGCGCCACGGCGACTGGATCCGCATCGTCCCGCACCCCGACAGCGGCGCCAGCGGGGCCATCATCTACGGGCGCAGCGACGCCACGATCAACCGGCACGGCGTGCGCATGGGCACCTCGGAGCTGTACCGCGCGGTCGAGGCGCTGCCCGAGGTGCTCGACAGCCTGGTGGTCGATCTCGAATATCTCGGACGCGAGAGCTGGATGCCGCTGTTCGTGGTGCTGCGCGAGGGCCACGTGCTCGACGCTGCGTTGACCCAGCGCATCAAGGTCGTGGTGCGCAACGCGCTGTCGCCGCGCCACGTGCCCAACGACGTGTTCCAGGTGGCGGCGATCCCGCGCACGCTTTCAGGCAAGAAGATGGAGTTGCCGGTCAAGAAGCTGCTGATGGGCGCCGAACCGGCCAGCGTGCTGAAACGCGATGCGATGGCCAATGCCGACAGCGTCGATTGGTTCATCGCACTGGCGCGCGAGCGCGCTCAGCGCAGCTAGCGAACGCGACCCACGAATGGGGCGCTCGACCATTCCCGGCAGATTGACACGGACCGCCCCGAAATCAGCGTGCGGCCCGCGCCGGGGGGAATAATCGCCGTCGAGACCGCGTAAGCCCCCATCAGTGCAAGCCGACGACGTCTTCCGCCAGCAACTGCTCGGGGTGATCCCGCGCCTGCGCCGCTATGCGCGCTCGCTGGTGTTCGACGCGTCGGCGGCCGATGATTTGGTGCAGACAACCTTGGAACGTGCGCTCGCCCACTGGCATCAGTTCGACCAGCGTCGAGACCTGCTGGTGTGGGTGCTGTCGATCGCGCACAACGCGCATCTCGACCAGCGGCGGCGCGATGCGCGCCTGTCGGTGGTCGACCCGGAACGCGCCAGCGCCGACCAGGACGCGCTGGGTGGCGAGCCCGGCGTCGACGTCGGGCTGCGCATCGATCTCGTGCATGCGCTGTCGCGCCTGTCGCCGGAGCA
>DATKJN010000684.1:0-3031 GCA_035543655.1 Burkholderiaceae bacterium
GGCGCGTCACTGGGCTTTCGGCATGAACTGGCCCGCGTGGCGGTGGAATCGTCGCTGAGCGAGCCGGTGGCCCAATCGCTGCATGCGGCGGTGTTGCATGCACTCGAGCACGAACCGCCCCAGTCGGTGTCGACCGCTCGCCGCGTGCACCACGCCACGCGCGCCGGTGATGCGGCCGCCGTGCTGCGCCTGGCCCCTGAAGCTGCCCGCCAGGCCGAGACTCGCGGTGCGCACCGAGAGGCTGCGGCGCACTGGCGCACCGCGCTTGACCAGGCACGCGGCCACCCGTTGCCCGATGCCGACCGCGCGGCCTGGCTCGATGCCTGCGCACGCGAATGCCAGTCGATCGACCAACTCGACGAAGCCATCGCGGCACGGCTGGAGCTCGATGCGTTGCACGCGCACGCCGGCCTCATCGAAGAGCAGGCGCACAACCTGAGCCAGCTCGCGTTGGTGTTCGTGCTCGCGCTGCGCAACGACGATGCCGATGCTGCGAGCCGGCGCGCCAGGGCGCTGCTCGAAGCGCTGCCGCCCGGCGCGACCCTGGCTGGCGCTTACCGCGTCGAGGCGCAGCTGCGCATGCTCAACCGCGACTACGCGGCAGCGATCACCTGGGGTGATCGCGCCATCGCACTGGCCGAGCCGCTGGGCTTGCGCGAGGTGCTGGCTGCGGCGATCAGCGCGCGCGGCTCGGCGACGCTGTTCCTCGACTACGAGGCCGGTTGCGAACAGCTGCAGCACGCGCTCGACATCGCGCTGGCCGACGGCCTGCATTTCATCGCCGCCAACATCTACAACAACCTGGGCTCGGGATCGGGCGAGCTGTTTCGGCTGCGCGAGGCCCAGCTGCACCTGAAACGCGCGATCGCGTTCTCCGACCACCACCAGATCGACTTCTACCGCCACTACTGCGTTGCCTGGCTGGCGCTCACCGAGATGCACCTCGGCCGTTGGGATGATGCACTCGAGCTGGCGCACGACAGTGTGCTGCATGCCACCAAGCGCAGCACCGCCCGCGTGATGGCGCTGGTGGCACTCGGCCGCATGCGCGCACGGCGCGGCGACGAGGGGACGATGGTTGCGCTCGACGAGGCGGTCGAGCTCGCGCTGGCCAGCGGCACCCTGCAGCGCGTGGCGCCGGCGCGTGCCGCGCGCGCGGAGGCGGCACACCTGCGCGGTGACTTGCGAACCTGTGGCGACGAAGCGCGCGCCGCGTGGGACCTCGCCGTGTCGCGCCGGCATCCGTGGTTCACCGGCGAACTCGCGTGGTGGCTGCAGTGCGCGGGCCAGCCAGTGCCGGAAGCAGGCTTCGCGTTCGCGCAGCCGTACGCGCTGCAGCTCGACGGCCGCTGGCGCGAGGCCGCCGCTGCATGGGCCGCCATCGGCTGCCCCTACGAGCAGGCGCGTGCGCTCGCCGACGGCGATGCCGCTGCGCAGCTCGACGCGCTGGCGCTGTACGACACGCTCGGCGCGCGGCCGGCCGCCGACGCGTTGCGCAAGCGGATGCGCGCGGCCGGCGTGCGCGGCCTGCCGCGCGGCGCCCGCGCCTCGACGCAGACCAACCCGCACCAGTTGACCGCCCGCGAGCTCGAGGTGCTGCGCCTGCTGTGCGAAGGCCTGAAGAACTCCGAGATCGCCGAACGCCTGTGCCGCTCGGTGCGCACCGTCGACCACCACCTGGCGGCGGTGTTCGGCAAGCTCGGCGTCGCCTCGCGCACCGAGGCGGTGGCCGCGGCGCTGCGCAGCGGACTGAGTGCCGGCGCGGTCTCCGCAAAATAGGCAAGGCCGGCGCGCAGTCTGGGCAAGACGACGGTCGAGCGCGATGCGGGGTCGACCTATCGTGGCGGCACACGGCGAATCAGCGCCGTGACCTCAACCCCACTGGAGTTTCACATGCCCCGCTACCTGATCGAACGCTCGTTTCCCGATGGCCTGCGCATCCCGATGACTGAAGATGGTGCGAAAGCCTGCGGCAACGTGGTGAAGAACAACGCCACCGCCGGCGTCACCTGGGTCCACTCGTACGTGAGCCCGGACCTGAAGAAGACCTTTTGCATCTATGACGGCCCGACGCCGGAGTCGATCCGCGAGGTCGCCGGCAAGAACAACCTGCCGGTCGACAAGATCACGCCGGTGAGCGTGCTCAACCCGTACTTCTATCGCAGCTGAGTCACTCGATCAGCAACAAGGCCCCGCGGACCTGCGCCGTGGAGGCCTTGGGCTGCAGCGACGGATTGTCGGGGTAGCGCGAGCCGGTGAAGCGCATCAGCACCTCGCCGCGGCCGCGCGAGTACACGAGCAGCGACTTCCAGCCCGCCACCACGAGCGGCGCCACGCGGATCGGCACGTCGCTGACACGGCTCTTCGATTGCAGCGTGAAGCCGCGCCGGCTGCCCCTGAACACCAGCAGCGCGCACCCGCCGGTGCCGCACCATGCGGGGTCGGTCATCAGCACCACGGCATCGTCGATGCGGTCGCCGTTCAGGTCGATCAGCGCATGGCGCCAGCGCGCCACCAGCGGCACGCCGGCCTTCTCGGCGTGCAGCTGAACGGCATCGAGCAACGCCGGTGGTGCCGTGGTCTGCGCCATCGCGGCGCCGCTGGCCAGCAGCGCCAGGCCGCCGATCGCAAGGCCTGCGCACCAGCGTCCGCTCACAGGCCGAGCTGGCGCGCCGCCAGGTCCTTCATGATCTCCTCCGAGCCGCCGCCGATCATCATCACCTTGGCCTCGCGGTACAGCCGCTCGCTCTTGGTGCCGCGCATGTAGCCCATGCCGCCGAGGATCTGCACCGCCTGGTCGGCGCAATATTGCATCGCCTGCGTGGCCAGCACCTTGGCCATGCAGGTGCGTGCCACCAGGTCGTTGCGCCCGCCCAGCCCGCACTCGAGCCGGTGCGCGAGGTCGTACACCAGCGCGCGCGCCGCTTCGACACGCGCCACCATGTCGACCAGCTTGTGCCGAATCACCTGGCGCTCCGCCAGCGGCGCACCGAACGTCTTGCGCTCGCGCGCCCAGTCGAGCGCCTCGCGC
>DATKJN010000685.1:0-2803 GCA_035543655.1 Burkholderiaceae bacterium
CGGCGCGGCCGATGCACACCACGTCGAGATCCACGTCGTCGACCCGATCGGCGGCTGCGCGCATCAACGCGGTCTCCTCGGGCCGTTCTTGGGCTGCACCAGACACTGGCCGGTGCCCACCACCAGCGCCTGCGCCAGGCACATCGGCGCCACCAGCGAACGCACCTGCGACGGCGTGCCGGAGCCGATCAACAGGCACACGCTGGCGGCGGGCTTGAGCGGCGACAGCGCGTGGTCGGTCAGCGCGATCACCCGCACGCCGCGTGCCTTGGCGGCAGTGGCGGCTTCGATCACTTCGGGCGAGTAGTTCTTGAAGCTGGTGACCAGCAGCACTTCGCCGCGCTCGATCTGCCGCACCGAGTCGCCGAGCATGCCGCCGACGCCGTCGTGCAGCTGCACGCGCAACTCCAGCTGGCCGAGCGCGTAGGCGAGATACGCGGCCACCGGAAAGGCGCGCCGCTGGGCCAGCACATGCACGCGGCGCGCGGTGCTCAGCAGCCGCGCGGCCTGCTGCAGCGTGGCGCCGCTGACCGAGCGCTCGAGCTGGTGCAGATCCGACACGCCCTGCTCGACCGAGGTCTGCAGCAGCGTCGCATCGCCTTGACGCATCGCCCGCGCGGGCTTCATGGCGCTGATGCGCTGGCGGTAGGTCCCGGCCTGCTGCAACAGGCGATGGCGGAACAGCTGCTGAAGATCGGAGAAGCCGGAGAAGCTCATCGCGTTGGCGAAGCGAACCAGCGCCGACGGCTGCACGCCGGCCGCTTCGGCCACCGTGGCGGCCGTGCCGAGCGCGAAGTCGTCCGGATGCTCGAGCACGTGTTGTGCGATCAGCCGCTGTTGCGGCGACAGCTTGGGCGCGGCTTCGCTCACCGCGTCGGCGAATTCTTGAAAGGTGGCGGGGGTGCGCATCGCACCGCGATTAGAACAAACGTGCTTGACACTTGCAATACGAGAACAGATATTCTCATTGCCCTTCTCCTCCTGCCGGATGCCATCGCGGCGCCCGGCGTCCGTTGCCACGCATGCCGCATTCGCCGCCCCCCGCACCCGTCGTCACCGCGCCGATGCTCGGCCTGCTGGTGCTGCTGGCCAGCGCGCCGCTGTGGCTGCGCGCCGCGGGGCTGTACCAATACCTGGCGCTCGAGATCGTGATCTGGATGACGTTCGCGCTCGCGCACAACCTGCTGCTCGGACACGGCGGCATGCCGTCGTTCGGCCACGGTGCGTACTTCGGCGTCGGCGCCTACGCGTTCGGGCTGCTGCAGCAGCGCGCCGGCGCCGAGCTGTTCGGGGGTCTGGTCGGCGCCATGCTGTGCGCGGCGCTGGTCGGCGCGCTGGTCGCGGCCTTCATCTCGCACCGGCGCGGCATCTACTACGCGCTGCTCACGATCGCCTTCGGCCAGGTGATGTGGTTCGTGGCCATCAAGTGGCACGGCGTCACCGGTGGCGAAGACGGCCTGCTGAAAATCGCGCGCCCGCCCGTGCAACTGGGTGGCCTGGAGTGGTCGCTGGCGTCGAACGACGCCTTCTACTACTTCGTGCTCTCGGTGTTCGCGCTCGTGGTGGTGTTCCTCTGGCGCCTCGTGCACTCGCCGTGGGGCCGTGTGCTGCGGGCGATCAAGCAAAACGAGACGCGCGCCGCCTTCGTCGGCTACAACGTGTGGCTGTACAAGTGGTCGGCGTTCGTGCTGTCGGCCGCGCTGTCGGGGTTGGCGGGGGCGCTGTTCGCGATGGCGCAGAACTCGGCCTACCCCAACGTGATGAGCCTGCACAACTCGGGATTCGTCGTGATGATGGTGCTGATCGGCGGTGGCCTCGTGAGCTTCTGGGGCCCGGTGATCGGCGCGGCCGTGTTCATCCTCGCGCGCGACCTGCTGGGCGCCTACACCGAGGCGTGGCTGTTGTGGTACGGGCTGCTGTTCATGGCCATGGTGCTGTTCCAGCCCGAAGGCGTGGCGGGCGCCTGGCAGTCGTGGCGGCTACGGCGGCGCGCGCCCGCCGCCGCGCGCGCCACGCCACCGCAGCACGTTGCGAACAACGGCGGGGCCTAGGCCATGGCATTGTTCGAAGCCCGTCATCTGCACAAGCGCTTCGGCAGCCAGGTGGTGCTGGAGGACATCTCGCTCACCGTCGAGCGCGGCGAGCTGCGCGGCATCATGGGACCCAACGGCGCCGGCAAGACCACCTGCTTCAACGTGCTGACCGGTCGCTACCGCCCCGATCGTGGCCAGGTGGCCTTCGATGGCCGCGACATCACGGGCCTGTCGCCGCGCCGGGTGGCGCAACGTGGCATCTCGCGCTCGTTCCAGGTGATGAATCTGTTCGACGAGTACGCGGCGATCGACAACGTGGTGATCGCGCTGCCCGCGGTGCGCGCGCGCGGCTGGTCGATATGGCGCGATCTGGCGCGCCAGCACAGTGCCTACGACGAGGCGGCCACCATCCTGCAGCGCGTGGGCTTGAGCGGCAAGGAGCGCGTGCCCTCGCGCAGCCTGTCGTACGGCGAACGGCGCGCGCTCGAGATCGGTGTGGCGCTGGCCGCGAAGCCGAAGATGCTGTTCCTCGACGAACCGACGGCCGGCCTCGGCGCCGAAGGCACGGTGCGGCTGACCGAGCTGGTGGCCTCTCTCAAGCGCGAGCTCACGATCGTGATCATCGAGCACGACATGCGTTTCTTGTTCGGGCTGGCGGATCGTGTGTCGGTGATCCACTGGGGACAGGTGATCGCCGAAGGCACGCCGGCCGCGCTGCGCGCCAACCCGTGGGTGCAGCGCTCCAGTCTCGGGAGCCTCGCGGCATGAGC
>DATKJN010000686.1:0-4269 GCA_035543655.1 Burkholderiaceae bacterium
GTCGATCCCGCTGGTGCTGTATGCGCTGGTGTCGGATACCTCGGTGGGCTACCTGTTCCTTGGCGGCGTCGTGCCAGGCCTGCTGCTCGGCGTGGTGCAGAGCGCGCTGATCGCGGCAGTGGCCCGGCGGCGCAACTTTCCGATCGAGGAGCGCGTGCCGCTGTCGGACATGCCGCGCGTGACCTGGGAGGCGCTGCCCGCGTTGCTGATGCCGGTGATCCTGCTCGGCTGCATGTACAGCGGGATCACCACGCCGACCGAGGCGGCCGCGGTTGCCGCCCTCTACGCGCTGCTGGTGTCGGCGCTGCTGTACCGCAGCGTGAGCCTGCGCGACGTCTATCGCTCGCTGGCCAACAGCGCGCGCATCACGGTGTCGATCGGCATGCTGATCGCCGGCGCGCTGGTCTTCAACTACGTCATCACGTCGGAGAACATCCCCAAGACGCTGAGCGCCGCGCTCGCGGCCTACCAGCTCTCGCCGTTGATGTTCCTGATTGCCGTCAACGTGCTGCTGCTGGTGCTCGGCTGCTTTCTCGAGGGCACGACGATCATCCTGGTGATCCTGCCGGTGCTGACGCCGACCGCGGCCGTGCTCGGCATCGACCCCGTGCACTTCGGTGTCATGTGCATCGTCAACATCATGATCGGCCTCGTCACGCCGCCGTACGGGCTGCTGCTGTTCATGATGAACAAGATCGCCGACGTGTCGATGACCGCGCTCGTGCGCGAGGTGATGCCTTTCCTCTACGTGATGATCGGGGCGCTGGCGGTGATCATGCTGTTTCCGGATCTGACGCTGTTCCTGCCGCGGCTGCTGGGCTACAAGGGCTAGCCGAACGCGATGGTCACGACGGTCGACTCCCGGCGCGTCGAGTGCGTCGTGCGCGGCAGCGACCAGCTCGGCGAGACGCCACTGTGGTGCGAGCGCGAGCGCAAGCTGTGGTGGCTCGACATCGAGCGGCCCAGGCTGCAGTCGTTCGATCCATCGACCGGCGCGCATGAGATCGCGCCGGTCGACCACACCAGCTACCTCGGCAGCCTGGCGCTCGGCGACGACGGCTCGAAACTGCTGGCACTCGACCTCGAACTGCACCGCCGTGCCGCATCGGGTGAAGTGTCGATATTCGCGCGCGTGGAGCAAGGGCTCGACAACCGGCTCAACGACGGCCGCGTCGACCCGCGCGGACGCTTCTGGGTCGGCACCATGGACAACCAGCTGCATCGACCCAACGGCGCGCTGTATCGCGTGGACCCCGATGGCCGCGTGCACCGCATGCTCGACGACGGGGTGATCGTCAGCAACGGCATCGCGTTTTCACCCGATGGCAAGACGATGCTGTTCACCGACACGCGGCGCCACACGACCTGGCGGTTCGATCTCGACCTCGATGACGGCACGTTGTCGAACCGGCGCGTGTTCGCCGACCACACCGCCACGCGCGAGCGCCCCGATGGCGCCTGCGTCGACGCGCAAGGCTGCGTCTGGACCGCCTTCTTCGCCGGCCGGCGCGTCGTGCGCTACCAGCCCGACGGCACGATCGACCTGGTGGTGCCGATGCCGGTGACCAATCCCACCTGCGTGTGCTTCGGCGGCGGCGACCTGCGCACGCTGTACATCACCACCGCCGCCAAGTTCCTGACCCCGGAACAGCATGCGGCCGAACCCCTGGCCGGCAGCCTGTTCGCGGTCGACGGCATCGGCCAGGGCTTGCCGGAGCACCGCTTCCGGTTCACGACGACCTCTTCCACCCCTTCACTGCACGGAGCCGCACGGACATGAACCCCACCTTCACACGGCGCACGCTGCTCGGCGCAGGCGCCAGCCTGCTGGCAGCGCCGGCGCTCGCACAGACCAACAAGGTCAACCTGAAGTTCTCCGACGTGACCACCGCCGACGCGCCACGCTCGCTGGCGCTGGTGAACATCTTCGCCAAGGAGATCGGCGACACCTTCACGTTCGAGCCGTTCTTCGGCGGCACGCTGTTCAAGCAGGGCACCGAGCTGGTGGCGGTGCAGCGCGGCAACCTCGACATGGCGCTGTTGCCGCCGTCGGACTTCGCGCAACAGGTGCCGGCCTTCGACATCCTCGGCGCGGCCTACGTCGTGCGCGACGCGGCGCACTTGGAGCGCGTGTTCAAGAGCGACGTCGGCCAATCGTTCGTCAAGCTGGCGCGCGAGAAGCTCAACGTGGTGATTCTCGCGCCGGCGTACTACGGCACGCGGCAACTCAACATCAAGGGCAACAAGAAGGTGCGCACGCCCGAGGACCTGGCCGGCGTGAAGCTGCGCATGCCCGGCGGCGAGAGCTGGCAGCTGCTCGGGCGCTCGATCGGTGCCAACCCGGTGCCGCTGGCCTACGCGGAAACCTACGTCGGCCTGCAGACCGGCGTGGTCGACGGCCAGGACAACCCGCTGCCCAACACGCGCTTGATGAAGTTCCACGAGGTCACCAACCAGATCGTGCTCACCGGGCACAACGTCGGCTTCGGCCTGCTGATCGTGCGTGCGCCGCTGTTCGACGCGCTCACGCCGGCACAGCAGCAGCGTTTGAGCGACGCCGCCTTCAAGGCGTTCGCGTGGAGCACGGCCGAGTACCTCAAGCAGGAACAGGAGCTCGTGGCGTTCTTCAAGAGCGCCAACCTCGATGTCTACACGCCCGACGTGGCGGCGTTTCGCGGTTACGCGCAGAAGCAGTACCTGCAGTCCCCGCTGTCGAAATCTTGGCCGCCGGGCATGCTGGACAAGATCAACGCGCTGTAGTCCGAGGCGAGCGCCGACAACCGGATCGGCGGCGCCGTGATAATCGTCCTCGCCGATGAGGACCGTCATTGCCACCCGCTACGTCACCCCGCTGCGCGAAGGCGGCTCGCTGCCCGCGGTGGTCGAGGCCGACGACGATGGCCTGTACGTGCTCAAGTTCCGCGGCGCCGGCCAGGGGCGCAAGGCGCTGATCGCCGAGCTGGTCGCAGGCGAGCTGGCACGCGCGGTGGGCCTGCCGGTGCCGGAGATCGTGTTCGTGCAACTCGACGCAGAGCTGGCGCGCACCGAGCCCGACGCCGAGATCCAGGACCTGATCCGTGCCAGCGCCGGCCTCAACCTGGCGCTCGACTACCTGCCCGGCGCGGTCGCCTACGATCCGCTGGTGCATCGCCTCGACCCCGAACTGGCCTCCGCGATCGTCTGGCACGACGCCTTCACGACCAACGTCGACCGCACGCCGCGCAACGTCAACCTGCTGATGTGGCACCGCCAGCCGTGGCTGATCGATCACGGCGCGGCGTTGATCGTGCATCACCAGTGGCAGGGCTATCTGGAGCGCGCCGGCAGCCCGTTTCCGATGATCAAGGACCACGTGCTGCTCGCGCGGGCCAGTGGCATCGCGCAAGCCGACGCGCGCATCGCGGCGCAATTGTCCGTCGAGGTGGTGACGCGCATCGTCGATCTCGTGCCCGACGACTGGCTCGAGAAGGCCGCGGAGTTCGATGGACCGCGCGCGCAGCGCGCGGGCTATGTGCGCTACCTGATGGCGCGCCTTCAGCCGCCGCGCCGCTTCGCCGAGGAGGCCGCCCGTGCCGGCGCTGCGCTGCACCTATGACTACGCGATCGTGCGGGTGGTGCCGCACGTCGACCGCGGCGAGTTCGTCAACGCCGGCGTGATCGTCGCCTGCGCGAATCAGGGCTTCCTGAAGGCACTGATCGAGCTCGACGACACCCGCGTGCTCGCGCTCGACAGCGCGGCCGATCTGGAGGCGATCCGCGCCGCGTTGCAGGCGATTCCGCTGGTGTGTGCCGGCGGCGATGCCGCCGGGCCGATCGGCCGGCTGTCGCTGCGCGAGCGCTTCGACTGGCTGGTGGCACCGCGCAGCACCAGCATCCAGGTCTCGCCGGTGCACGTGGGCCGCAGCGACGACCTCGAGGCCGAGTTGCAGCACCTGATGGACAGGATGGTGCGGCGGCGAGCCGGCGGCGCCGGCTAGAGCAGCGGTCCTACACGGCGACGCGCCCGCGGACGACACCCATCGGCGCTGCCGCGGTCTACCGTCGTCACTTCGACCACGACGGTGCGCGCCAAGGCGCACGCGATTGCGCGCCATGAGTGCCAGACCACGCCTGTTCGACATCGATTGCAAGCTGAGCTATACGCTGGCGAGCACGACCGACTTCGTGTTCCAGATCCACGCGTTGAACGGTCTCGACCAAGAGGTGATGTCCGAGGCGCTGCGCATCACGCCAGGCGCCGCCCACCACACCTTTGAAGATCCGTTGGTC
>DATKJN010000687.1:0-2098 GCA_035543655.1 Burkholderiaceae bacterium
CGGCCAGCGTTATGCCGACGAGCAGGCCTTGATCGAGCGCTGGCTCGATGCGGCGGTGCGTCACAGCGCCACCGATTGGCGGCTGGGCCACGAGATCGTGTTGTGCGGCCGTCTGATCAAGGGTTACGGCGGCACGCACGAGCGCGGACGCACGAACCTGCTGCACATCCTCGATCAATTGGCCGAGCGCGCGCTGTTTGCGTCGCACGCAGAGCGTGCGCAGGCCATCGCACAGGCGCGCGGCGCCGCGCTGGCCGACGAAGCTGGCAGCGCGCTCGACGCCACGCTGTTGCGCCACGGCGGCGCGCCGCGCCCGCCGCGCGAGGTGCCGATCCGCTTCGTGCGGCGGCCAAAGACGACCACGCCCGATCCGGCATAGCGCACGCAATCAGCGCGACGCAAGTCGGCTCAGCAGGAAGTCGATGAACACGCGCACGCGCAGCGGCATGTGCCGGTGCGCCGGGTGCATCACCGAGAACGGGCGCGACGCGCCGGCGAGATCGGGCAGCAACGCGATCAAGCTGCCGTCGCGCAGGTCCTGCTCAACGATGAAACGATAGGTCTGCAGCACGCCGGCGCCGGCGCGCGCCAGCGTGACGGTGGCCAGGATGTCGTCGGCACAGCGCAGTGGCCCGCTCGTGAGCCACTCGATGTCCTGCCCATTGCGCCTCAACAACCACGGCACCGGCTGGCCACTGCGCGGCAAGAGGAACTGAATACACGACAGCGACGCCAGGTCGTGTTCGTTGCGCGGCCGCTTGCGTCGGCGCAGGTACGCGGGCGATGCGACGATCACAAGGTCGGCGTCCTCGAGCTTGCGCGCAACCAGGCCGGAGTCCGGGGGTGTGCGGCCGCGCACGGCGAGATCGAATCCCTCGTCGACGATGTCGACGTTGCGGTTGGTCAGCTGCAGTTCGAGTTCGATCTCCGGATGGCGCTGCGTGAACGCCGGAATCAACGGCAGGATGCGGCAGTGTCCGTACGACGTCGGCAGCGATGCCCGCACCAGGCCCGAGGGCCGCTGCTGCTGTCCCGACAGTTCGCGCTCGGCCTCGGCGAGCTGGCCCAGCGCCTGACGGCACTGCTCGTGATAGCGGCGGCCCGCCTCGGTGAGGCGCACGGTGCGGGTGGTGCGCACGAACAAGCGCACGCCGAGTTGCGCTTCCAGCCGAGCTACCGAGCGGCTCACCGCCGCCGGTGTGAGACCCGCGGCCTTGGCGGCAGGCGTGAAGCCTTGCCACTGCGCAGTCAGGCAGAACAACTCGATGCTGCCCAGGCGCTGGGTACCAAACAGCCGTTGCATTGATGATCTCGTGTAATCAGTGAATCAAATCTCGATGGCTCCATTGTCCTGCGGATCCTCAATACGATGCGCCGACGTTCAAACCTCACCTCAGAAGGAGCCATCGCATGAAGCTGTACTACTCGCCCGCGGCCTGCTCGCTGGCGCCGCACATCGTGTTGCGCGAAGCCGCACTGCCGTTCACGCTTCACAGGGTCGACACCGAACGTCACGTCACCGCCGACGGCGACGACTACTACGCGATCAACTCCAAGGGCCAGGTTCCGGTGCTCGAGCTCGACGATGGCGCTCGCCTCAGTGAAGGACCGGTGATCGCGCAGTTCATCGCCGATCTCGCCAAGGCCACCGCACTGATGCCAGCCGCGGGCACGATCGAGCGCTACCGGGTGATGGAGTGGCAGAACTACATCTCCACCGAATTGCACAAGTCCTTCACGCCGCTGTTCGCCGACGGCCTCGACGCCGCCGCGAAGGGCACGCTGACCGAGCGGCTGCGCAAGAAGTACGAATGGCTCGATCGGCAGCTGGACGGCAAGTCCTACCTCACCGGCGATGTGTTCACTGCCGCCGACGCGTATCTTTTCGCGGTGACCGGATGGGCTCGGTTCGTCAAGCTGGAACTCTCTGACCTGCCGAACCTGAAGGCGTTCATGGGTCGCGTGGCGCAACGGCCCGCGGTGCGCGATGCGCTGCGCGCCGAAGGGCTGCAGGCCTGAGGCGTCGGCACACCGCCGGCAAGATGCCTGCGCCGTCGATTCCATCCACCAGGAGCGCACGTCCATGCCTTACGTCAAT
>DATKJN010000688.1:0-2947 GCA_035543655.1 Burkholderiaceae bacterium
CCTGACGGCATCGCGCGTCCGCGCGGGTGGCAGGAGAAAGATCAGGGGCAATACGATCGTGCCGAAGAGGTGCTGGCGCCGCACGGCTGCGCGTGCGCACTGCGCAAGGCCATGCTCGATCAGATTGGCACCTTCGACGAAGACTTCTTCTGTTACTTCGAAGACCTCGACCTCGGCGTGCGCGGCCAGCTCGCCGGCTGGAAGTGCTGGTACGTGCCGACCAGCGCGGTGCGGCACAAGAAGTCGTCCACGGCCGGCAACTACTCGGTGTTCAAGGCGTATCACGTCGAGCGCAACCGGTTGTACTGCCTGTGGAAGTGGATGCCGCGCTTCCTGATCTTCGTGTCGCCGCTCTTCACGTTGAATCGCTACGCGCTGCAGGGGTACGCCGCTCACACCCGCCAGGGTCTCTCGGCCGACTTCGTCAAGGAATACTCGCTGGCGCGCCTGGTCGTGGTGCTGCTGCACGCATGGTCGGCCGCCCTGTGGCGCCTGCCGCGCATGCTGCGCAAGCGGCGCGCCATCTCCTCGACCCGCACGATCGGGGCCCGCGAGTGGTACGACCTCATCTCGCGATTCAAGCTCGACGCCATCGAGCTCGCACTGAAGTTTTGACTACCGACGCCCTGCCGCCAGATCGGCCAGTACCCGGCAAGTTGCAGGCCACTGCGCTCTATGCAGTGCTGACATTCGTCCTGATGTACCCCGTGTCGGTGCGGCCGGGCTCGGTCGCGCCTGGCGACGGTCCCGACACGCAGCTCGGGGTCTGGATGCTCGCGTGGGACGTGCACGCGTTCACGCATCAGCCCCTGCACATCTTCGACGCGAATACCTTCTATCCGCTGCCGCGCACGCTCGCTTACCAGGACAACCTGATCGGCAGCGCGCTGATCGCTGCGCCGGTGATGTGGCTGACCGGCAATCCAATCCTCGGCCTCAACGTGGTCTCGCTGGTTGCCTGCGTGATGTGTGGCCTGGGCGGCTACATGCTCGGGCGGCGGCTGGGCATGAGCACGCCGGCGGCCCTGTTATGTGGCTTCATCTTCGCGTTCTGCCCGGCCAGGTTCTTCAGGTATTCACAAATCGGGCTCGCGCCCGTGCAGTGGATTCCACTGACGCTGGCGTCGCTCCACGCCTACCTGGATGGCGGCGGCCGCCGCCAGTTGTGGTTCGCGCTCGGTTTCTTCACGCTGCAGACGCTCACCAGCGGCCACGCCGCGGTCTTCCTGGTGGTGGCCGTGCTGACGGTGCTCGCGTATCGGTTCGCGCTCGGCGAACGGATTCTCTTGTGGCAACGGATTCGCGACTTCGGCGTGCCCGGCGTCCTGCTGATCATGCCGGCCATTCTCAGCTACCTGCCATATCACATGAACCAGGTGGAGCAGGGGCTGCGCCGGGGCATTGGCAGCTGGGGGAATCCGCTGCGGAGCTTTCTGGCCTCGCCGACGCACTTCCACATGTACCTGATCTCGCTCATGGGCCTCGGCGACATCAACAAGGGTGCCTACGGATTCCTGTTCATGGGCTACCTGCCAACGCTGCTCGCGCTGACGACGGCGGTGGTGCTGCTCGTCCGGCGCACGCGCCGGGTCGACCAGCGCGCGCGCCCTCCGCTGCTCGTGCCCATCGTTCAACTGGGCCTGATCGTCGCGGCTCTCTGGTGGGCATTCAGGCTCTACGCGGTGTTTGCCCATGCAGCGACCACCGCCGATGCCGCGCTGGGGTCGATGGTCGCGCCCGCGCTGGCGACGGGCGGCGTTGGCCCGGCCCTGCTGCTGGCCTATCGCAGGCGTGGTCAGGCGGTGCCGCGAAGTGGCCGCGCCGCACTGGCGGTGCTGGTTTCGGCCGCCCTGGCGTTCGCGCTGATCGGTTTGCTGCGACCCGTGGTTCCGGCCGGCAACGGCATGCACGCGCGCTACTTCACGAACGTGGAGTGGTCCGGGTATCCAGCGATGACCGTCGTCGATCCGCGACCGTCGGTGGAGGTGTTCACGGACCGCTGGAACGACAGACCACCGCCGTCGTTCAGCGTCCGCTGGACCGGCTACATTACCGTGGACCGGGCCGGGACCTACGAGTTCGCCACCACGTCGGACGATGGGACGCGCCTCACGATCAATGGCCAGCGGGTGGTGAGCAATGAAGGATCCCACTCGGCGGTCACGCAGTCGGGAACCATTCAGCTGCCGGCCGGATCGCACCGCTTCGTGCTCGACTACGTGCAGTATGGCGGCCCGTACGCTCTGGAATGGACGTGGGCCGGTAGCAGCGGAAGCCATCGTCGCGTTCCCGCGTGGCGACTGTCGCAGCAAGGCACGACGATCGCAACAGCCATCGCCGCGCGGCTGCTCGACGCCGTCTCGTGGGCCTGCGTGGTGGGGGCGTTTGCGTCCGTCCTCTGGTTTCTGTATATCGGCGCGGCGCAGCTCAGTGAGGCCGCCGCCGCGTTGAGCGGTAGCGCGAGACGCGACCCCGCTCCACTCTACCTCCTGGTCACGGTGATCTGTATCGGGCTGTCGCTCGGGCCGCCTTACAGTTTGTGGCCCTACGTGTATTGGTGGCCGGGGTTCAACTTCATTGGTGCGCCGCTGCGCTTCATGGTGCTGGGGGCGCTCGGCGTCGCCGTGCTCGCCGCGATCGGGTTCGATCGGCTGACCAGCCGCCTGTCCCTTGACAGGCGGCGGGCCGCGGCGTTCGTGGCCGCCGCGCTGATGCTGATCGAGTTCGTCGGCGTGCCCGTTTTCGCGGTGCCGTTTGCCATCACATTCCCACCCGCCGACACGTGGCTCGCGCAGCAGCCGAAACCGTTCGTCGTCGCCGAGGTGCCGGTGGACTACGGCTACGAGCGCCATCAGACGGTTTACATGATGCATTCGATGGCGCACTGGCAGCGGACGGTGGCCGGCTATGGCGGCATGCGTCCGGCATTCCACAAGGACCTCGATCG
>DATKJN010000689.1:0-3443 GCA_035543655.1 Burkholderiaceae bacterium
CACCGCGGCGAGCGCCGGATTCTTCAAGCGATGGCCAACCGACCGCGCCTGGCCGTCCGGACCATAGAAGAACGCCGCCGCGTTGGGCTGGCGGCGCAGGGCTTGTTCGGACTGCAGCTGCGCGTGCAGGCGCGGGGTGACGGCAAAGCCCTGCTCGGCCAGACGCGCCGCCGGTTCGACCAGTTGAGCCCAGGGCAGCTTGCCGTGCCGCTGGTGTGCGAGCTCGAGCATGCGCACCGCGCCGGGCACGCCGACCGAACGGCCGCCGATCACCGCATCGTTGAACGCCATCGGCTTGCCATCGGGCTGCAGGAACAGCGCCTCGTCGGCCGCAGCGGGTGCGGTCTCGCGCCCGTCGAAGGCCTCGAGGCGCTGGCCGTCCCAGTGCAGCAGGAACGCGCCGCCGCCGATGCCACTGGACTGCGGTTCGACCAGGGTCAGCACCATCTGCACGGCGATCGCCGCGTCGACGGCGGACCCGCCGGCTTTGAGCACGCGGTATCCAGCCTCGGTGGCGAGCGGATTGGCGGCCGCCACCGCGAAACGCGCTGCCGCGCGGCCGGTGCCGTCGATGCGCGCGGCCGCGTCGATCGGCGCGGCATCGCCCCATGGCGCCGGCTGCGCGCACGACACCAGCAGCAGGGCCGCCGCGAACGCCGCGCGCCCGCGCGACGTGCCGGACATCACTTGCGCTCGGGCCGCCACGCGCCGATCACGCGGTCGATGGCCACGGTGCGCTTACCGAGTAGCCCTTCTTCTGGATCCACTCGGCGCAGTCGCGCTGCCACTTGGAGTGGTCGGCCGCGTGCGCGTGCACCACCACCGCGAGCGCCGCCAACGAAAGCCAGGCCTTCGAGCTGTGCATGGACCGAACCCTTCTGCGGCCGCGACGCGCGGCCGAGGTCCGCAATCTACTGCAGCGGAACGCCTGTTTTCTGCTGCAGGTCTTCGCGCGTGACGCCCGGCGCCATCTCCACCACCTTGAGGCCGCGCTCGGTGACGTCGAGCACCGCGAGGTCGGTGATGATGCGATCCACCACGGCCACTCCGGTGAGCGGCAGCGTGCACTTGGGCAGGATCTTGAGGTCGGTGGAGCCGTCCTTCTTGGTCGCCACGTGCTCCATCAGCACGATCACCCGACCGACGCCGGCCACCAGGTCCATCGCACCGCCCATGCCCTTGACCATCTTGCCCGGGATCATCCAGTTGGCCAGATCGCCCTGCTCGCTCACCTGCATCGCGCCCAGGATCGCCAGATTGATCTTGCCGCCGCGGATCATGCCGAAGCTGTCGGCGCTGCTGAAGATGCTCGAGCCCGCCAGCGTGGTCACGGTCTGCTTGCCGGCGTTGATCAGGTCGGCGTCGATCTCTTCTTCGGTCGGAAACGGCCCGATGCCGAGCAGGCCGTTCTCGCTTTGCAGCCACACCTCCATGCCCTTGGGCACGTGGTTGGCCACCAGCGTCGGCAGGCCGATGCCAAGGTTCACGTAAAAGCCGTCTTGCAGCTCTTTGGCCGCGCGGGCAGCCATCTCATCGCGGGTCCATGCCATGTTCGTGCTCCTCAGGCTTTCGCACGAACCGTGCGTTGTTCGATGCGCTTCTCGGGCGCGGCGTTCAGCACGATGCGGTGCACGAAGATGCCCGGCAGGTGGACCTGGTCGGGGTCGAGCGATCCGGTCTCGACGATCTTCTCGACCTCCACCACGGTGACCTTGCCGGCCATCGCCACGTTGGGGTTGAAGTTGCGCGCGGTCTTGCGGAACTGCAGGTTGCCGCTCTTGTCGGCGACGTAGGCCTTCACCAGCGACAGCTCGGGCAGCAGCGAACGTTCCATCACGTAGGTGTGGCCGTCGAACTCGCGCAACTCCTTGCCGTCGGCCACCACGGTGCCCACGCCGGTGCGCGTGAAGAACGCCGGGATGCCGGCACCGCCGGCGCGCAGCTTCTCGGCCAGCGTGCCCTGCGGGGTGAACTCGAGCTCGAGCTCGCCGGCCAGGTACTGGCGCTCGAATTCCTTGTTCTCGCCGACGTAGCTGGCGATCATCTTCTTGATCTGGCGCGTGGCCAGCAGCTTGCCGAGGCCAAAGCCGTCGACGCCGGCGTTGTTCGAGATCGCGGTCAGGTTCTTCGCACCGGAGTCCTTCAGCGCCTCGATCAGCGCCTCGGGGATGCCGCACAGGCCGAAGCCGCCCACTGCGATCAACATGCCGTCGCGCACGATCCCGTCGAGCGCCGCGGCGGCGTTCGGATAGACCTTGTTCATGCGGGTTGTCTCCTTGCGAGTCGGCGAGCGTACTACTTAAGCCATTAGGTAGCCGGTACGTAGAATCGCCTAATGGCCGCTGCTTCCACCGAAACCACCCCGATCGATGTCCACGCGCTGCAATCGCTGCTGCAGGGCGACACCTTCGCGCCCTGGGTGCGCGAACTCGCGTTGCGCGTCGAGCAGGCGGTGCCGGGCGAGGTGGTGCTGGCGCTGCCGGTCACGCCGCCGCACGTGCACGGCGGCGGCGTGCTGTGCGGCCAGACCATGATGGCTGCCGCCGACACGGCGATGGTGCTGGCTGTGAGCAGCGCGCTCGGCGGCTTCAAGCCGATGACCACGGTGCAGTTGCAGACCAGCTTTCTGCGCCCGATCGGCGGCGATGCCGGCCATGCGCGTGTCACCGCGCGCGTGCTGCGCAGGGGCAAGAACCTGGTGTTCGGCGAGATCGAGGTGGCCGATCCGCGCGGCGCGCTGGCGGCGCATGCCACCACGACCTACGCGCTGCTGTGAAACGATCGATCAGCAGGCGTTTGGCGTGAGCGCGCGCTCGATCCCGGCGCTGGACTACCGCACCGCGTTCGAGCTCGCACCGATCGGCCTGGTGTTGTCGCGCCAGCGCCAGATCGTCGACTGCAACGAGCGCGCGCTCGAGATGTTCGGCGCGTCGCGTGCACAGCTGGTGGGCCGATCGTTCGAGGTGCTCTATCCGACGCACGAGGAGTTCGAACGCACCGGCGAGCGCATCGTCGCCAGCCTCGATGCGCAAGGCTGGTACGCCGACGACCGCGTGATGAAACGCATGGCCGGGGTGCGCGCCGGCGAGCTGTTCTGGTGCCATGTGTCGGGCCGCGCGCTCAACCCGCGCGAACCGCACGAGGCCGGCATCTGGGCGTTCGAAGACCTCTCATCGCGCCGCAAGCTCAAGCTCGACCTCACGCCGCGCGAACGCGAGATCGCCGCATTGCTGATCGAGGGCCTGACCAGCAAGCTGATCGGCAAGCGGCTCACGATCAGCCCGCGCACGGTCGACGTCTACCGCACGCGGCTGATGCGCAAGGTGGGTGCCGCGACGACTCCGGAGCTGGTGAACAAGCTGCTGGCCGCCTGACTAGGCGGCCGGCAGAAAGTCGATCGGATAGACGATGGTGATCGACGGCACGCCTTCCTTGGCGCCGAA
>DATKJN010000690.1:0-6462 GCA_035543655.1 Burkholderiaceae bacterium
GCCGAGGGCAAGAAGGCGCATCCGCAGGTGCTCGCCGAGTACGGCACCTACGCCAACCCGCGTGTGCAGGCCTACGTCAACGAGCTCGGGCAGCGGCTGGCGCGCCAATCGCATCGCGCCGAGCTGCAGTGGACCTTCACCGTGCTCGACAGCCCGGAGATCAACGCCTTCGCGCTGCCGGGCGGCTATGTGTACGTGACGCGCGGCATCATGGCCTATCTCGACAGTGAGGCGGACCTGGCTGGCGTGATCGGCCACGAGATCGGCCATGTCACGGCGCGCCACGGCGCGCAGCGGGCGACGCGCCAGCAGACCGCGGGCATCGGCGTGCTGGCCGCCAACGTGCTCGGCCAGGTGCTCGGCGTGGGCAATCTCGCCGGCCAGGTGGCGCAATCGGCGGCGGCGGGCTACGTGGCCTCGTACAGCCGCGACCAGGAACTGCAGGCCGACCAGCTCGGCGCCGAGTACCTGGCGCGCAACCGCTACAACCCCAGCAACATGGTCGACGTGATCGGCGTGCTGAAGGACCAGGAACGGTTCGCCGCCGATGCCGCCAAGGCCGAGGGCAAGGCGGCGCCGAGCGGATCGAACTGGCTGTCGTCCCATCCAAGCAACGACAAGCGCCTCGACGACATCAAGCGCATCGCCGCCGGCTACACCGGCACTTATGGCGACGACGGGCGTGCGCGCTACATGGCGGCGATGGACGGCATGGCGTTCGGCGAGAGCCGCGAACAGGGCGTCACCCGCGGGCGCAACTTCTATCACGAGTCGCTCGGCTTCGCGCTCACCGCGCCGGAGGGCTTCAAGATCGTCAACAGCGCCGACGCGATCACCGTCGCCAACGCGGCCGGCGACGCCGGCCTGGTGGTGAAGACGGTGCCGCCCAAGGCCGGCACCACGCACGACGCGATCATCCGCAACGTGTTCAAGCCCGCCGACACGCCGCGCACCGATGCACGCACGCTCAACGGCCTGTCGGCCACGCACGTGGTCGGCACGCGGCGTGACTCGCAAGGACGCGCGCAGGCCTTCGAGGCCACCATCGTCAGCGGACCGTCGGACCACCACTACGCGCTGTTGTATGCCGCGCGCGACGCCGCCACGATGCAGCGCGCCGCGCCGCAGTTGCGCGAGATCGAGGCGTCGTTTCGCGCGCTGAATGCCGCCGACCGCAGCGCGGCCAAACCGTGGACCTTGAAGACCGTGCCGTTTCCGCGCGGCGGCTTTGCCGAACTGGCACGCCGCTCGCCGCTGCCCACGCGCGCGGAGCAGCAGCTGCGCCTGATCAACGGCGTGTACGGCAGCACCAGCGACCCGCAGCCGGGCCAGCCGGTGAAGATCGTCGAGTAGCAGCGACGTTGCCCGCGCGGTCCGCCGTGCCGTCAGGCCGGCCGGAACAGCGCGTTGTGCGCCACCTGTTCCGGATCTTTGCCGCTGGCAATCAGCTGCTTGCCGTGTTCGGTGTCGTGGCGGTGGTACTGCACGTAGCCGCAGTCGGCCAGAAAGCGAAACAGCTCGTCGCGGTAGCGCTGGTTGATCTCCACCTGCATGGTGCGCGGCTTGGCCGGCGCGCTCAGCACCCTTTGCATGCCATGCAGGATCGGCATTTCGTTGCCGTCGACGTCGATCTTCACGTGCGTCGGCGCGGGCAGCCCCCAATCGAACACCAACGTGTCCAGGCGCACGCCGAGCTTGCCCTCGCGGAACACCGGCGCGAACTCGTTCTCGTCGCCATCCTTGGTGCCGTCGAGCTGGCTCATCGAGCTGCCCGACACCAGGCTGTTGTAGTTGAAGTCGAAGGTGCCTTCACGATCATGCAACGCGCACGACAGCGGGCGCACGACGTCGCCGAAGCCGTTGGCGGCGATGTTGCGCATCAACGAGAGAAAGTTCTCCGCGTGCGGCTCGAACGCGAACACCTTGCCGCTGCGGCCCACGCGCGCGGCGGCGAACAGGCTGTACAAGCCGATGTTGGCGCCGACGTCGAAGAACACGTCGCCCGGCTGCACCGCGGTGCGGATCCATTCGATCGTGCCGGCCTCCTTGGTGGCCAAGGTGCGGGCGCGCCACACGTCGGTTTCGGAGGCGCAACGAAAGCGGAATTCGCGACCGTCGAGCGGCGTGACCACGGTCTCCAGCAGCTTCTCGCGCCAGCGGAAGCGGCGTGGACCGCGCACGAAACGAAGCAGGCTCATCCGTTCAGGTCGTCTCTTCGATGTTGATCGTCAGCGTGCGGCGCATCGCGTCCGCAGGGCCGGTCATCGGATGCACGGCGTGCAGCGAGTTGTAGGTCTTGATGAACAGCACGCACTGGTTCGGATGGAACGGATAGGTGTGCACGGTCTCGCAGGCATCGAACGGCACCTGGTGGTTGAGAAAGTTGAAGCTGCGCGAGCGATCGATCGGCTTGAGCACGGTGGTGCCACCGCCCCACGCGTCGTTCCATTCGCCGGCGCCCACCATCGACAGCACCAGCGTGATCAGCTTGCCCGGCGAATCGGTGTGCGGCAGGATGTTGCCACCGTCGGCCGTCATCATCGAAAACTCGAACCGGCTGCGCAGGCCCTTGCGCGGGAATCGCCCCGCCGCATAGCGCAGCGCGGCGGCGATGCGCCGGCCGGTGCTGCGCTGGTCTTCGACCTTGCTGCCTTGCAGCCCCATGTCGAGCCGATGGCGCTTGAGCAGGTCGATCACGTAGTGCACGAACGCGGGCGACTTGATGCGCGCATGCAGCACGTTCCAGCACGGCGTCTCGGCGATGAACCGATGGTAGTTGTCGGGATGGTTCACTTCCGACAACGAATACTTGTTGCCCAGCACGGGCTTGAACTCGAACAGCGAGGTCGCGGGCCAGTGCTTCAGCAGGTCGGCATACACGTCGGCGGGAAACACGTCGGCGCTGTAGCCCACCGGGTACGGCTCGTAGTCGAACCGCACGCCTTCCAGCTTGAAGTCTTGCAGTGAAGCGGGGGCTTGCGACACGGGGCGGGGCGGGTGCGGCGGATTCGCGGCGGGCGCAGTGTACCCGCGGCCCGCGCGCACCCCTCGTTCACACCGGTGTCAACCGTCGGCGTACTTGATCGAGCAGCCGTACGCGCGTGTCGTCGGCTGGCTCACCGGCTTGCCGGCGAGCACTTCGCCGACGGCCTGGTTCACGTAGTTGGTCGCGGTGGCGATGTCGGCCGGGTTCGAGGTCGGCTTGCTGTCGATCGCGCCGGCGTACAGCAGCTTGCCTTGCGGATCGATCAAGTACATGTGCGGCGTGGTGCGCGCGCCGTAGGCGCGGCCGATCTTGCCGCTGTCGTCCATCAGCGTGGCGCTCGGTGCACCGCCCTTGCCTTGGATCCAGCCGACCAGGTCTTTCGGCGCTCGGTAGTCGCCGGCGTCCTTGGCGGTGGAGCTCACGGCCAGCCAGGTCACACCTTTGGCGATCGCGGCCTTCTGCGTGGCCGGCATGTTGCCGCTGTTGTAGTGCTTCTGCACGTACGGGCAGCCGGGGTTCACCCACTCGAGCACCACGTGCTTGCCCTTGAAGTCGGCCAGCGACACCGTCTTGCCGTTGGCATCGACCGCGCTGAACGCCGGCGCCGGCTGGCCGATCACCGCCTGCGCCGCTGCGCCGAGCGGGGTCAACGAAGCCACTGCGAATGCGGTGCCAAGGATCCAGGCTTTCTTCATTGCACATGCTCCACGAGTCGGATTTACGGAAGCCGCGGCTGTGCCGCAGCGGTGTCGCGCGCAGCCACGGGCTCCGGCCAGCGCGCGATGGCGTCCCGCACCTCGGACACCGTGAGGATCTCGGACAACAACTGCGGTTCGCTCGCCTGCGGAGCGTACATCGCATACACCGGCACGCCGCTGCGGCCGAGCGCACGCAGCGCCTCGGTGATGGCCGGATCGCGGCGCGTCCAGTCGGCGCGCATCAACACCACCTGGCGCGCGCGGAACGCGTCCATCACGGCGCCATCGTGGAGTGTCACGCGCTTGTTCATCTGGCAGGTCACGCACCATGCGGCGGTGAAGTCGACGAACACCGGCTTGCCTTCGGCGCGCACGCGGGCGAAGGCCTCCGGGGACCAGGGTTGCCACGCACCGGCGGTGGCTGACGGGGTTGCGGCCTCGGATCGATGCGAGTCCTCGGCGCTCTGCAGCGCCGGCCATGCCCAGGCGCCGACCGCCAGCACCAAGGCGGCCGCGGCGGCGCGTGCGATGCCACCGCTCCACCGGCGCGCGCCGAAGCTCGCGAACACCCACAGCGCAAACGCCAGTACCACCAGCACGGCGAGCAGCGCGGCGGCGCCATCGATGCCCACTTGCTGGCCGAGCACCCACACCAGCCACACCACGGTGGCGAACATCGGGAACGCCATCGCCGTCTTGAAGCGCGCCATCCACACGCCCGGTCGCGGCAGCGCACGCGACAGGCCCGGCCACAGGCAGGCGGCGAGGTACGGCGCCGCCATGCCGAGCCCGAGCGCCACGAAGACGGCCAGGGCCTCCGCGTTGGGCAGCGTCAGCGCGGCGCCGAGCGCGGCTCCCATGAACGGCGCGGTGCAGGGCGATGCCACCGCCACCGCGAGCACGCCGGTGAGGCCATGGTCGACCACCGGGTGGCGGCTGCGCAGCGCTGCGATGCGGCCGGGCAGCACGCCGGCGAACTGAAACAGCCCGAGCAGGTTGAAGCCGATCAGCGCGAACAGCAGCGCCAGCGCCGCCACGAACAGCGGCGACTGCAGCTGAAAGCCCCAGCCGAGGCTGTCGCCCGCGGCACGCAACGCCAGCAGCACGCCGGCCAGCGCGACGAACGACAGCACCACGCCGGCGGTGTAGGCCAGGCCGCCGGCCACGCGCAGACGCTGTTGCTCGGCATGCTTGGCGAAGCCAATCACCTTGAGCGACAGCACGGGAAACACGCAGGGCATCAGGTTCAACAGCAAGCCACCCACGAATGCGAGGGCCAGCGACAGCCACAACGACGCGCTCGCAGCCGCGGGCGCTGTCTGTCTCGCGCCGGCGTTCGCGGCCGGCGGCATGCTGCCGATCGCCGGCCAGTTGGCAACCGCAAAGCGCAGTTCCACTGCCTGCGCGTCGGCCGGCGACGACAACACCATCTTCAGTTCCGGCGGCGCCTCGCTGCGCTGCGCCGACAGCGGCACGCGCAGCGAGAGTTTGGCGCCGTCCCAGCGCGCCTCGATGCGCGCCGCGTGGTCGATCACGCCGGCATCGGCGGCGAACACCTGCAGGCTCTTGCCCTGCAGCGATGCCGGCAAGCCGTCGGCCGTGAGCGACAGCGCTTGCGCATCCACCTGCGCCAGCGTCCGTGCGTCCACCGACTTTGGCGTTTGTTCCTGGCTGCGGCGAAACGCTTGGCCATGGGCCACCGTGCTGGCCGCCGCCGGCACGCTGAGCCGGAACTCGCCCGCCTGCGGAATGCACACCTCCTTGCACACCAGCCATTCGGCGTTCAGGCCGATGTCGAGCCGGTCGCCGGCGAACGCCGGCGCAACGGTCACCGCCACCGGCAGCAACACCGTGCCCTCGTAGCCGTAGTTCATCAGCGGCCCGATCGGCAGCCGCTGCGGCGTCGGCCATTCGATCGCGCCGGCGCTCACGCCGTCGGGCAGCTTCCACGCCAGCGTGGTGGGCAGGCCGGAGTCGCCCGGGTTCTTCCAGTAGGTGTGCCACTGCGGCGCGTGGCGGATCAGCAGGCCGAGCCACAGCGGCTTGCCGGCCGCCACGCCATCCGGTGCATGCGCGACCAGCTGCGCCTGCACCTCGTCGGTCTTGACCCGGTCACTCGCCTGCGACCAGGCGAACACCGGCACGAGCAGCAGGGTGGGCAGCAAGGCCAGGAGCCGGTGGCGCAGCAAAGGCATGCGCCTTAGAGGCATCCAACGATCCGGGTTCCGTTCGGTCACGTGCATGGCGTGATGCAGTGCTTGAACTTCAACGCGACAAACGCGACTCGGCCTGGGCCAGATAGAACCATTCGTTACCGACTTCGGCCGCCGCATTGGGAAACACCACGTAGCCGTCGCGGGGCGCACGCACCTCGCTGCCGTCGTGGCGGCGGGCGATCGGCTGGCCTGCGTCCACCGGATCGAAGCTCGTCCACTCGCGCACGAAGGCATCACCGGCGTGCAGCCGCGGCACCACGTCGCACAGTCGCAGGCCTTCCATGCGCGCGGCCGGTGCAGGGTCGGGTGCATCGATCAGCTTCAGATGCGCCAAGGTGTTGACGATCGCGCGATAGGCCACGTCGGGGGCCGCAGGGTCGTCGTGCTGCCCACACTCGAGCGTGAGCGACCAGCCGCCCACCGAGCGCATGTACTCGGTGGTACCAATGCCATATCGCGGGTCGGTGTCGAGCTCGACGCCGTTCGAGCGGCCGAACTCCGCACGCCGGGCCGCGCCGGCCGCGTAGGTGCCGAGCCAGCCGTCGACCGCACGCTGCACACC
>DATKJN010000691.1:0-6108 GCA_035543655.1 Burkholderiaceae bacterium
TTTGTGATCGGCGCGCTGGCGCCCGCCAACGTGCAGTCGATCGTGGTCGACGAAGAGAAGCACGCGATGGACGTGGTGGTTGACGAGGAGAACCTCGCCATCGCCATCGGCCGCGGCGGGCAGAACGTGCGCCTGGCCTCCGAGCTGACCGGCTGGCGCATCAACATCATGACGGCCGAGGAGTCCAGCGCCAAGCAGGCGCAGGAGTCCGACTCGGTGCGCAAGGTGTTCGTCGAGAAGCTCGACGTCGACGAGGAAGTCGCCAACATCCTGATCGCTGAAGGCTTCAACAGCCTGGAAGAGATCGCCTACGTGCCGCTGCAGGAAATGCTCGAGATTGAGTCATTCGACGAAGACACGATCAATGAATTGCGCACCCGCGCCAAGGACGCACTGCTGACGATGGAAATTGCACGCGAAGAACGGGTCGAAGAGGTGTCGCAGGATCTGCGCGATCTCGAGGGCCTCACACCCGAGCTGATCGGCAAGCTGGCCGAAGGCGGCGTCAACACGCGCGACGATCTCGCCGACCTCGCGGTCGACGAGCTGCAGGAGCTCACTGGCCTCGCCGACGACCCCGCCAAGGCCCTGATCATGAAGGCGCGCGAACATTGGTTCAGCACCTGATCCTCCGCAACGCATCCAACACAGACCGCCGCCAACGCCAAGGAACCCTCTCAACATGGCCGTGACCACCGTTGCCCAGTTTGCCGCCGAGCTGAACCGCCCGAGTGCGGCGCTGCTCGAGCAGCTGCAATCAGCCGGGGTGGCCAAGAAGTCGCCCGACGACAAGCTGACCGATGCCGACAAGGAGCGTCTGCTGGAGTTCCTGCGCAGCGCCCACGGCACGTCGAGCGCCGAGCGCAAGAAGATCACGCTGACGCGCAAGTCCACCAGCGAGATCAAGCAGGCCGACGCATCCGGCAAGGCGCGCACGATCCAGGTCGAGGTGCGCAAGAAGCGTGTGTTCGTCAAGCGCGAAGACACGCCAGCTGCCGCGGTCATCGAAGAACCGGCTGCGCCGGTCATCGATGAGGTCGAAGTCCAACGGCGCGAGGCCGAGGCAGCACGGCAGGCCGAGCTGCAGCGCCGGCAGGAAGAGGACGTGGCGCGGCGCGCGCGCGAAGAACAAGAGCGCCGCGAGCGCGAAGCCGCAGCGGCGGAAGCCGCCGCCAAGACCGCGGCCGCCGCCGCTGCACCGGCAGTTCCCGCTGTTGCAGAAGCCACGCCGGCTGCCTCGGCCACACCTCCGGCCGCCGCACCGGCACCCGCCAAGCCCGCACTGCGTGTCGTCAAGTCCGGCAGTGTCGAGGCCGCGGAGCGGGCCAAGCAGGCCGAGGCCGACAACCGGCGCAAGTCGGCCGAGGCCGAGGCCGCCGCCATCCGCGCGATGATGGCCGCGCCGAAGAAGGGCATCCTCACGGCCAAGAAGCCCGAGGAAGCCAAGCCGGGCGAAGCCGGCAAGGAAGGCATCAAGGGCACGATCCACAAGCCCAAGGCCGCAGCCGGAGCGGCCCCGGCAGCCCCGGGCGTTGCCAAGCCGGGCGACAAGAAGTCGGTCAAATCCGAGAAGCTGTCGTCGAGCTGGGCTGACGACGCTGCCAAGAAGCGCGCCCTCAAGACCCGTGGCGACAGCGGTGGTGCGCGCGGCGGCTGGCGCTCTCCGCGCGGCGCGCGCAAGGGCGATCGCAGCGACGACTCGCCCGCCTTCACGGCGCCGGCCGAGTTCGTGGTGCAGGAAGTGCACATCCCGGAGACCATCAGCGTTGCCGACCTCGCGCACAAGATGAGCGTGAAGGCCAGCGAGGTGATCAAGCAGCTGATGAAGCTCGGCCAGATGGTCACCATCAACCAGCAGCTCGACCAGGAGACCGCGATGATCGTGGTCGAGGAGATGGGCCACAAGGCGCTGGCTGCAAAGCTCGACGACCCGGAGGCCTTCACCGAGGAAGAAACCGCTGGCCAGGCCGGCGACATGCAACCACGCGCGCCGGTGGTCACCGTGATGGGTCACGTCGACCATGGCAAGACATCGCTGCTGGACTACATCCGTTCGACGCGCGTGGCGGCGGGCGAAGCCGGCGGCATCACGCAACACATCGGCGCCTATCACGTCGAAACGCCGCGCGGCATGATCACCTTCCTCGACACGCCCGGCCACGCCGCGTTCACGGCGATGCGCGCGCGCGGTGCCCAGGCCACCGACATCGTGATCCTGGTGGTGGCGGCCGACGACGGGGTGATGCCGCAGACGAAGGAAGCCATCCATCACGCCAAGGCGGCCCAGGTGCCGATCGTGGTGGCGATCAACAAGATCGACAAGCCCGAGGCCAACGCCGAGCGGGTGAAGAACGAGCTGGTGGCCGAGAGCGTGGTGCCCGAAGAATTCGGTGGCGATTCGCCGTTCGTGCCGGTGTCGGCCAAGACCGGAGCCGGCATCGACGCTCTGCTCGAACAAGTGCTGCTGCAGGCCGAGGTGCTGGAGCTCAAGGCGGCTGCCGACGCCATGGCGCGCGGGTTGGTGATCGAGGCGCAACTCGACAAGGGCCGCGGTCCGGTCGCCACCGTGCTGGTCCAGTCAGGCACCCTGAAGCGCGGCGACATCGTGCTCGCCGGCGCCAGCTTCGGTCGTGTGCGCGCGATGCTCGACGAAGACGGCAAGCCGACCCACGAAGCCGGACCGTCGATTCCGGTGGAGATTCAGGGCCTGACCGAAGTGCCGCAGGCCGGTGACGAGTTCATGGTGCTGTCCGACGAGCGTCGGGCACGCGAGATCGCCACCTTCCGCCAGGGCAAGTACCGCGAGGTCACGCTCAACAAGCGCCAGGCCGCCAAGCTGGAGAACATGTTCGAGAACATGGGCGAGGGCGCCGCGCAGACGCTGTCGCTGATCTTGAAGGCCGACGTGCAGGGTTCGCAGGAGGCTTTGGCGCAATCGTTGATCAAGTTGTCGACCAACGAGGTGAAGGTGCAGGTGGTGCACGCCGCCGTCGGCGGCATCAGCGAGAGCGACGTCAACCTGGCGATCGCCTCCAAGGCAGTGATCATCGGCTTCAACACGCGTGCCGACGCCGGTGCGCGCAAGCTGGCCGAGAACAACGGCATCGAGATCCGCTACTACAACATCATCTACGACGCGGTCGACGAGGTGAAGGCGGCGATGGCTGGCATGCTGGCGCCGGAGCAGAAGGAGGAAGTCATCGGCAGCGCCGAGATCCGCCAGGTGTTCCGCGTCAGCAAGGTCGGCGCCATCGCCGGTTGCATGGTCACCTCGGGCAACGTGCGCCGCAACGCTCGCGTGCGCGTGCTGCGCGACAACGTGGTGGTGTTCAACGGCGAACTCGACAGCCTCAAGCGCTTCAAGGACGACGTCCGCGAGGTCAAGGAAGGCTTCGAGTGCGGCCTCAACATCAAGAACTACAACGACATCAACGAGGGCGACCTGTTGGAGTTCTTCGAGATCAAGGAAGTCGCACGCACGTTGTAACGCGCGGAGTTCGCCTCACCCGAAGCAGACCCCGCCGCGACAACGGCGGGGTTTGTGCTTGAGGAGGCCGCTCGCACATCCATCCATGCGCCACAAGAAGACCGCACCCAACCGCAGCTTTCGCGTCGCCGACCAGATCCAGCGCGATCTGGCCGAGCTGATCCGCGAGCTGAAGGACCCGCGCATCGGCATGGTCACGCTCAATACCGTCGAGGTCTCGCCCGACTACGCGCATGCGCAGGTCTACTTCTCGCTGCTGGTGGGCGACCCGACAGCCTGCGAGACGGCACTCAATGAAGCCGCCGGATGGTTGCGCAACGGCCTGTTCAAGCGCCTGGCGATCCACACCGTGCCGACGCTGCATTTCCACTTCGACCAGACCACCGAGCGCGCAGCCGACCTCAACGCGTTGATCCGCAAGGCCAACCAGGCCCGCCCGACCGGGGGCGACTCGTGAGCGCGCCGCTGGCACGCCAGCCGCGCCGTGCCGTGCACGGCGTGTTGCTGCTCGACAAGCCGCTGGGCATGACCAGCAACCAGGCGCTGCAGCGGGCCAAGCGCTTGCTGCGCGCCGAGAAAGCCGGCCACACCGGCACGCTCGACCCGTTGGCCAGCGGCCTGCTGCCACTGTGTTTCGGCGCGGCCACCAAGTTTGCGCAGACCTGCCTCGACGCCGACAAACGCTACCGCGCCACGTTGGCGCTCGGCGAGCGCACACCGTCGGGCGACCGCGAGACGCCGGTCATCGAGCGCCGCGACGTCGCCGTGGACCGCGCCGCCATCGATGCGGCCTGCCGGCGTTTCATCGGCGCGATCAATCAGGTGCCGCCGATGCATTCGGCGCTCAAGAAGGATGGCAGGGCGCTCTACGACTACGCGCGGGCCGGCATCGAGGTCGAGCGCGCGCCGCGCCGCGTGACGATCGATCGCATCGACGTGGTGTCGTGGCGGGCCAGCGAACTGGTGCTCGACGTCTCGTGCAGCAAGGGCACCTACATCCGCACGCTGGCCGATGACATCGGCCAGGCGCTGGGCTGTGGAGCGCACCTGGCGGCGCTGCGTCGCACCGGCGCTGGGCGGCTCGACGTGCAAGACGCGGTCACGCCCGACGCTCTCGAACACATGACCGAGGCCGAGCGCGACGCCTGGCTCCAGCCCACCGACTGCCTGCTCAGCGATTGGCCGGTCGTGCGGCTGGCCGCCGACGAGGCCGGCCGGTTCCTCACCGGATTGCGCCGCCGCATCGAGGGCGCCGATGCCGCCGCCGTGCGCGTCTACGGCAGCGAGCCGCTGGCCTTTCTGGGCAGCGCCCACATCACCGCCGGCGAGTTGATCGCCGACCGGCTCTTGAGTCCCATGGAAGTGCGCGCGACGATCGCCGCCGAATCGCTATGAACACCCAGATCCGCAACATCGCGATCATCGCCCACGTCGATCATGGCAAGACCACGCTCGTGGACCAGTTGCTGCGTCAGAGCGGCACGTTCCGCGAGAACCAGCAAGTGGCCGAACGCGTGATGGACAGCAACGACCTGGAGCGCGAGCGGGGCATCACCATCCTGGCCAAGAACTGCGCGGTCACCTGGCAGGGCACGCACATCAACATCGTCGACACGCCGGGACACGCCGACTTCGGCGGCGAGGTCGAGCGCGCCCTGTCGATGGTCGACGGCGTGCTGCTGCTGATCGACGCCGTCGAAGGCCCGATGCCGCAGACGCGCTTCGTCACCAGGAAGGCGCTCGCGCTCGGCCTGAAGCCCATCGTGGTGGTGAACAAGGTCGACCGGCCGGGTGCGCGCTGCGACGAGGTCATCAATGCCACGTTCGACCTGTTCGACAAGCTCGGTGCCAGCGAGTCGCAGCTCGACTTTCCGGTCGTGTACGCCTCGGGCCTCGAAGGCTGGGCCACGATGAAACCCGGCGAGTTGGGCACTGACCTGGCGCCGCTGTTCGAGGCCGTGCTGCAGCACGTGCCGGCGCATGCGGGCGACGAAACCGCGCCACTGCAACTGCAGATCGCCTCGCTCGATTACTCGAGCTATGTCGGGCGCATCGGCGTCGGCCGCGTCAACCAGGGCACGATCAAGCCGGCGATGGACGTGGCGGTGTACGAAGGCCCCGACGCTGCGCCGCGCAAGGCGCGCATCAACCAGGTGCTCACCTTCGAAGGACTGGAACGCCAGCAGGCGCAAAGCGCTGGCCCCGGCGACATCGTGCTGATCAACGGCATCGAAGACATCGGCATCGGCATGACGATCACCAGCCTGGACGATCCGCTGCCGCTGCCGATGCTGACGGTCGACGAGCCGACGCTGACGATGAACTTCTGCGTCAACACCTCGCCGCTGGCCGGGCGCGAAGGCAAGTTCGTCACCAGCCGGCAGATTCGCGATCGGCTCGACCGCGAACTGCAGAGCAACGTGGCACTGCGCGTCAAGGACACCGACGAAGACGGCGTGTTCGAGGTTTCGGGCCGTGGTGAGTTGCACCTGACGATCCTGCTGGAGAACATGCGGCGCGAGGGCTACGAGCTCGCGGTGTCGCGCCCGCGCGTGGTGCTGCACGAGGTCGACGGCGAGAAGCACGAGCCGATCGAGCTGCTGACGGTGGATGTGGAAGAT
>DATKJN010000692.1:0-2985 GCA_035543655.1 Burkholderiaceae bacterium
GAGGCGTGGATCGACGGGCGCTGGTACACCTTCGATGCCACGCAGGCAGCGCCGCGCGGCGGTCGCGCGGTGCTGGCCTATGGGCGCGATGCCGCCGACGTCGCCTTCATCTCGAATTACGGACCGCTCGAGACGATCGGAATGACGGTCTGGGCCGACTTCGCGCCGCCGCCGTGAGCGCCGCCCGGCTAGGAGTCTGGGCGGCAGACGGTTTGCGGCTTGCTGAAGTGTGCGAGCGAGGCGCCGTGTGCCTTCAGGTGCGGTTGCGGCGAACGGCATCGGTTGGGGCCTGCTATGCGCTGGCGCGGATGCCGCACGCCAACCGGCGTACGAGGGTCTTTGAGCTCCTCTGGTGGCCTACATCACCGCCATTCTTCTCAGGTTCAACGCCAAGCACACGAGCTTCCACTCGGCGCGCACGCGATGTAGCCCCCGCAGGCTGAACTGACGGAACCCGAGCACGTTCTTGATCCAGCCGTTGGGCGGCTCGGCGATCCACTTGCGTCGCCGGTACGCCGCCTTGCCTTTATCGGTCTGCAACTTGGCCGCCATCGCTGCGGTATAGGGTGAGCGCTCGGGATCGAAGCGCAGGGCCTGCTTGCCCTCGCGCCCGAGTGCCACCACCAGATCGCAGCCGCTGCCGGCCAGGGCCTCGAACACCGCCTCGGCCTTATAGCCGGTATCGGCCAGCGCCTGCTCGGGAAGCGCGCCCAGGTTGTCCTTCACTGCGTTCAGCATCGTGGGCAACTCGCCCGCGTCGCTGGCGTTGTTGGTCAACTCCGCCGCGACGATGATGTGCGCCTCATCGTCCACCGCCGTCTGCGCGTTGTAGCTGGCGTCGAAGCCTCCACCTGCGCGCTTCATGATGCGGCTGTCCGGATCCGTAAAGTTGTCCTGCGCCTTGTCCTCGGGCACGCCGAACTCGCGCTTGTAGCGCCCGCCGCGCGGCGGCTCGTCGGGGTCTCGCCCGCGCTCGAGGTCGGCGTCGCGCTGGCGCTGCTCTAGGCGCTGACGGGCCTCGGAGATGGCCGCCAGCCGGGCCTCGCGCCGGGCGATCTGCGCCGGGACGTCCAGCTCGGGTTCGTTCTTCTCGGCTTCGTCGGCCTGCTGCGCACGCTTGAGCAGTGCCTCGATCTGCGCCTTCAACTCGGCCTGGGCCTCGAGCATGTGGCTGTAGCTCATGGCCTTGTGGCGGCTGGCGTTGGCCTTGAGCTTGGTGCCGTCCACCGCGATGGTGCCCAGCTTGACCAAGCCCATCTCGCGGGCCAGTCGAACCACCTGCACGAACAATTCCGACAACTCCTTCAGGTGGAAGGCCCGGAAGTCGCGAATCGTGCGGTGCGCGGGGAAGTTGCCAGCGGCCAGCACCCTGAAGGCCACGTCCTCGTGCAGCTTGCGGGCGATCTTGCGCGAGCTGAACACGCCCGTGGCGTAGCCGTAGACCAGCACCTTGACCATCATCGACGGGTGGAACGGCTGGTTGCGCGGGCCGTCCTTGTCGTAGCGAGCGTGCAACGCATCCAGATCCAGCATGTCCACCGTGTCGCTGATGAAGTGCGCCAGATGCCCCTCGGGCAACCAGTCCTGGATCGCCTCGGGCAGCAGCAACATCTGCTGCGGTTCGTACGGGAGGTAGTTCGCGCTCATGACCACAAAACGAACCTCATCACTCAATCGCGGTCAGGGACTTCCCTTCTGCCGCCCAGACTCCTAGGGCAAATCGCGAGGCGCGCGCGCCCGATTCCCGCTACCTTGGCGCCCTTGCGCCCACATCCCTGGAGTTCCACAACCATGAAACGCCGTTCCCTCCTCCAAGGCGCCGCCGCCACGATGCTCGGCGCGCCGGCCCTGTCGGGCTTCGCCCAGCAGTCGGTGACCCTGAAGTTCCACACCTTCATGGCGCCGCAGTCGAACGTCTGGCTGTCGATGCACAAGCCGTGGATGGACAAGGTCGAGAAGGATTCGGGTGGCCGCATCAAGTTCGAGGCCTATCCGGCGATGCAGCTCGGCGGTACGCCGGTGCAGCTCTACGACCAGGCCCGCGACGGCGTCGTCGACGTCGTCTGGACCTTGCCCGGCAACACCGCCGGCCGCTTTCCACGGGTCGAGGTGTTCGAGCTGCCGTTCATCATGACGAACGCCGAGGCGACCTCGAAGGCGTACTGGGAGTACATCCAGACGATGGCGCCGGACGAGTTCAAGGAGACCCAGGTCATCGCGCTGCAGGTCCACGGTCCGGGCATGTTCCACACCGCTGCCAAGCAGATCAAGTCGCCGGCCGACCTGAAGGGCATGAAGGTGCGCGGCCCGACCCGTCAGGTCACCAAGCTGCTCGGCGCACTCGGCGCGACGCCGGTCGGCATGCCGCTGCCGCAGATCCCCGATGCGCTGTCGAAGGGCACGATCGAAGGTTGCGTGATCCCTTGGGAGGTCGTGCCGTCGGTCAAGGTGCACGAGCTGACGAAGTTCCACACCGAGTTCCCGGCCAGCGGCCCGGCGCTCTACACGACGACCTTCGTGATGGCGATGAACAAGGCCAAGTACGACGGTCTCGCGCCCGATCTGAAGAAGGTGATCGATGCCAATTCGGGCATGGCGACGTCGGCCTGGCTCGGCAAGGTGCAGCAGGGCAACGACCCGATCGGTCGCAAGGCAGCGTCCGATCGCGGCAACACGATCCACACGCTCAGCTCGACCGAGGCGCAGGAGTTCATCAAGGTGGCGCAGGCGATCGACGACGAATGGGTCGCCGACATGAACAAGCGCGGCTTCGACGGCAAGAAACTGCTGCAGACCGCGCGCGACCTGATCGCCAAGCACGCCAAGACCTGAGCGCGGCACCGGCGCACGCGCCGGAACGCGAGTGGCCGGTCGAACGGTGCGGCTAGAACAGCACCTCGTAGCGCCAGCCCTTGAACGCGAGAACGGCCGACTTGAGCCGGATGCGCTCGAGGACGAGGTCGGGCCCGAGGCGATCGCCTTCGC
>DATKJN010000693.1:0-5648 GCA_035543655.1 Burkholderiaceae bacterium
TGATCGGGCGCCCCGGCCGTGCGGCGGCGCCTTTGCTGCTGCTGATCAACGGCGACACGGCACCAGTGCCGTTCATGTTGCCGGGCGGCGTCTGGGAAGTGGTGCTGGACACATCGCATGCACGCGGCCAAGGGGTCTGGCAAGGTCAGGGCGGTAGCGCGTTCGAGGTGCCGGGGCGCTGCCTGGTGATGCTGGCCGCAGCCGGGCATGGCCTCATCCGGTAGCGCACGACCTCCACCGCCCAGCATGGCGGTCTAATTTTTGCACCAGGGATGGCAAGAAACTCTACTTGCGAGACCGCCCCCGGCCCAACAGAATGACTCTTCCCAACACGCTCTGACGGGGAATGAGAGATGACCGAACAATTCAATCGTGCGCGCCGGCGCGTGGTGACGTCCTCGCTCAGCGCCGCAGGCCTGATGGCGGGCGGGACCCTGCTGTCCATTGGTGCCCGTGCCGCCGGCAAGAACAAGATCAACATGCAACTCGGCTGGCTGATCGGCGGCAACCAGCTCGGCGAGGTGGTGGCCAGCAAGCTGGGCTACTTCGAGAAGGAAGACATCGATTTCCAGATCCAGCCCGGCGGCCCCAGCATCGATGGTGTCGCCGTGGTGGCGTCGGGCCGCTTCGAGCTCGGCCAGGTGTCGTCTAGCCCGTCGCTGATGCTGGCGGTCTCTCAAGGCTTGCCGATCAAGTGCTTCGCGGTCGGCATTCAGAAGCACCCGTACTGCTTTTTCTCGTTGAAGAAGAATCCGATCCGCACCGCGCAAGACATGGTCGGCAAGAAGATCGGCATCCAGGCCACCGGCGTGATCCTGCTGCGCGCGCTGCTGGCGAAGAACAAGATCGCGGAGAAGGACGTCACCATCGTCACCATCGGCGCCGACATGTCGCCGCTGCTGACGGGCCAGGTCGACGCCGTGACCGGCTGGCTCACCAACACCTCGGCGCTCAAGGTGCTCGGACCCGAGCGGGTCGACATGTCGCTGTGGGACACCGGCGTGCAGCTCTATGCCTTGCCGTACTACGCGACGACGCAGACGCTGCAGAGCAAGGCCGACGTGCTGGCCGGATTCATCCGCGCCTCGGCCAAGGGTTGGGCCTGGGCCGACAAGAACCGCGACCAGGCGGTCGACATCCTGGTCAAGGAGTACCCCAACCTCAACCGCGCCGACGAGCGCGTGGCGGCCGACGTGATGCTGGGCTACAGCTTCGGTGACGCGTCGCGTGCGCAGGGCTGGGGCACGATGGACCCGGCCAACTGGGCCGAGCAGATCGCGCTGTACAGCCAGCTCGGACAATTCACCGCGCGCACGCCCAAGGTCGACGAGGTGATCACGCTCGACATCCTGAAGGCGACGCAGGCCGCGCGGAAGGCCTGAGCATGGCCGAGGCGCTGGTGGCTGCGCCACGAGCGGAGGGCGTGCGGCCGTCCGCGGGCGCCGAGCCAGCGGTGCTGTGCCGCAATCTGCAGGTGCGCTTCTTCACCGAGCGCCGCGCCATCACTGCGTTGCAGGGGCTCAATCTCGAGGTCGGCGTCGGCGAGTTCCTCACGCTGCTCGGTCCCTCGGGCTGTGGCAAGTCGACGTTGCTGCGCGTGGTGGCCGATCTGATCGTGCCCAACGCCGGCGAGGTGCATGTGTTCGGCGCGGCACCCGAGGCCGCACGCCTGCGCCGCGACATCGGTTTCGTGTTCCAGGATCCGGCGCTGCTGCCGTGGCGCACTGCACTGCAGAACGTCGAGCTGCCGCTGCAGGTGGCGGTGAGTCGCGCGCGCCGCGCCAAGGCGTCGCCGCGCGAGCTGCTCGAGCTGGTGGGCTTGAAGGGCAGCGAGCAGGCCTATCCGCACGAGCTGTCGGGCGGCATGCGCCAGCGCGTGTCGATCGCGCGCGCGTTGGCCAGCGACCCGAAGATCCTGCTGATGGACGAGCCCTTCGGCGCGCTCGACGAGATCACGCGCGACCGGCTCAACGAGGAGCTGCGCCGCGTGTGGCGCGAGCTGGCGATCACCGTGCTCTTCGTCACCCACAGCATCCACGAGGCAGCCTATCTGGGCCAGCGCGTGCTGATGATGGCGGCCAACCCGGGCCGCGTGCGTGCCATCGTGCCGGTGCCGCTGCCGGCCGACCGCACGCTGGCCACGCGCGAGAGCGCCGAGTTCGTCGCGCTGACCGCCGAGCTGCGCCGGCTGCTGGAGACGTGCTGATGAGCGCGCAGCGCCGTCCCAAGCGCGAATGCTCCCTCTCGGAGGGAAGGCGCTCAGCGCCAAGGGAGCACACATGAGCGCGCCGCTGGTGGACACGCTGGCAACCTCGGCCCCGGTCGACGACGAAGAAGCACGCTTCCGCGAAGCACAGCGACGCGAACGCCGGCGGCGCCGCCTGATGCCTGCGCTGGGCATCGTCGGTCTGCTGGTGTTGTGGTGGGCCGTGGTGGTGATCTTCCAGGTCAAGCCCTTCATCGCGCCGTCACCGGGCGCCGTGCTGCAGACGCTCTATATCAAACGCGACGTGCTGCTGGCCAACCTGCTGCCCACCGCCGGCGAGGCACTGGGCGGCCTGCTGATCGGCAACCTGGCGGCGATCGGCCTGGCGACCGTGTTCGTGCACTACCGGCGGCTGCAGGAGATCTTCTTTCCAGTGGCGGTGATGTTCAACTCGATCCCCGTCGTGGCCAAGGCGCCGATCCTGGTGCTGCTGATGGGCAACGGCGTCGAGCCGAAGATCGCGATCGCCGCGCTGGTGTGCTTCTTCCCGACGCTGGTGAACAGCGTGCGTGGCCTCGAGGCGGTGAACCCGCAGGCGATGGAGCTGATGCGCGTGCTGTCGGCCAGCAAGAGCGAGATCTTCTTCAAGCTGCGCGTGTTCAGCGCGCTGCCCTTTCTCTTCTCGGCGCTGCGCATCTCGGCGTCGATGGCGGTGATCGGCGCGGTGGTGGGCGAGTGGATCGGCGCCACGCAGGGCATCGGCGCGATGATCATCCAGGCCACCTACAACTTCGACTCGCCGCTGCTGTACGCGGCGATCACGATGAGCGCTTGCCTGTCGGGCGCCTTCTTCCTGGCCGTGGTCGCGCTCGAGCGCATCGTCATCCGTTGGGAAACATGAGCCCCCACGCTCACTTCGTTCGCTGCCCCCCGAGGGGTCCCCGGCGCCACGGCCCAGCGAAGCGCAGGCCGAGCCTGCGCTGCGGCGGCCCGGCGGGCGCCGGTCGGCCGCAAGCCTGCAATCAGGAGCCACTATGAAGATCGCCCCAAGTTCACTGCGGGAGCCCGCGCGCGACGTGCCGGTGGTCGCGCAGGCCGACGTGGTCGTCGTCGGCGGCGGGCCGGCCGGCATGTCGGCGGCGATCGCCGCGGCGCGCAATGGCGCCTCCACGATCCTGCTCGAACGCTACAACCACCTCGGCGGCCTGGCCTCGGGCGGCATGGTGCTGGTGCTCGACGACATGTGGGACGCGCCGCTGCACGAGATCTCGGTGCGTGGCATCTGCCTCGACCTGATCGAGCGCCTGTCGGCTCGTGGCCTGGCGGCGTTTCCGCGCCAGCACGAGTGGGGCACCTCGCCGGCAGCCATCAGCCGCTGGACACGCTGGGGCGCGTTCGACTTCCACACGCAGGACAAGCCGCACCCGATCGTCTTCGCCGCCGCGTTCGACCCCGATGGCTGGAAGCGCGCGGCGCTCGAAATGGTGGCCGAGCAACGCATCCAGTTGCGCCTGCACTCGTGGTTCTCGCATGCGCTGGTGGAGGGCGATCGCATGCGCGGCGTGGTCTGCGACACCAAGGAGGGCCGCCAGGCCATCCTCGGCGACGTGGTGGTCGATGCGACCGGGGACCTCGACGTCGCGGCGTCTGCCGGAGCGCCGCACATCGGTGGCGCCTACATGCTGACCACCGTGTTCCGCCTTGGCAACGTGGACACCGACACCGCCGAGCGCTTCGAGCACGAGCAGCCGGCCGAATTCGCGCGACTCGACAAGGAGGTCAAGCGGCTCATCGGCGGCAGCTGGGCGCACTGGTGGCTGAAGACGCCGCTGCCCGGCGTGGTGTGGTGCAACTGCCCGCACATGACCGGCCTCGACGGCCTGAAGGTCGACGACCTCACGCGCGCCGAGGTGCAGGGCCGGGAACACCTCCACGCGGCGGTGGACTACGCACGCAAGCACATGCCCGGTTTCGAGCGCTGCGTCGTGATCGACGTCGCACCGCAGACCGGCGTGCGCCAGACGCGCATGCTCGAGGGCGAATACGTGATGACCAAAGAGGATCTGATGGCGCGCACGCGCTTCGCCGACTCGGTGGCGCGTGGGCGCGACTACACCACACCGTACCGCACGCTGCTGCCCAAGCGCATCGACAACCTGCTGGTGGCCGGGCGCCACTACTCGGCCACGTCGTCGGCGCAGAAGATGTCGCGCGAGATCCCGCCGTGCATGGCGATGGGCGAGGCGGCGGGCGTGGCCGCGGCGATGGCACTGAACGCCGGCGTCACCGTGCGCCAGGTCGACGTGAAGCGATTGCAGGCCAAGTTGCGAGAGCAGGGCGCAGACCCCGGCGACCAGGTGGGTGCGAATCCCGACGTACCGGCCATCGCGGCCGCAGCAGTCGCTCGGGAGGCCGCATGAGTCCGCGCGACGACGCGGCGGCGGCCGACCTGCCGCTCGCCGGCATCCGCGTCATCGACTTCACGCAGGTGATGATGGGCCCGGTGTGCACGCAGATGCTCGGCGACTATGGCGCCGACGTGATCAAGATCGAGCGTGCCGGCGCCGGCGACCTGAGCCGCGCGACCTTTCCGCCGAACGACGGCATCGACAACCCGGTGTTCTGCAGCTTGAACCGCAACAAGCGCAGCGTGGCGCTCGACCTGCGCAACGCCGAGCAGATGGCCGCGGTGAAGGCGCTGATCGCCGGCGCCGACGTGGTGGTGAACAACTTTCGCGCCGGCGTGATGGACCGCATGGGCCTGGGCTATGACGACTGCCACAAGCTCAACCCGCGCGTCATCTATGCGGTGGGCACCGGCTTCGGCGAGAGCGGCCCGTATGCGTACAAGGGTGGGCAGGACGTGTTGGCCCAGGCGATGAGCGGCGCGATGGCACGCAAGGCCGATCCGTCGCACCCGTTGGCCACCTACCCCACCGCGCTGGCCGACTACTCGGCCGGCATGCACATGGTGCAGGGCATCCTGCTTGCGCTTCTGCAGCGCGCGCGCAGCGGCGTGGGCCAGAAGATCAGCGTGTCGCTCTACAACTCGATGCTGGCGATGCAGATGCAGGAGGCCGCGATGATCCTGATGCGCGACGCCGAGGTCAACTGGGCCGCGATGCCGCTGTCGGGCGTGTTCGAGTGCGCCGACCAACCGTTGGTGATGATCGGCGCGTTCAAGGCCAACCCGCTGCGCGACATCTGCGCCGCGCTGGAGCTGCCCGACCTGTCGCTCGACGCGCGCTTCGCCAACCTGGACGCGCAGTTCGCCAACAAGCCCGAACTGCAGCGCCAGTTCCGCGAGCGCTTCAAGACCAACACCCGCGATCATTGGCTCAAGCGCCTCGAAGAGCAGGATCTGCTGTGCGCACCGGTGCGCGACATGCGCGAGGTGCTGGTCGACCCGCAGACGCTGCACAACCAGATGATCCTCAAGGGC
>DATKJN010000694.1:0-6140 GCA_035543655.1 Burkholderiaceae bacterium
CCGCGACCAGCTCGAATCGCTGGTGCACAACCGCACGGCCGCGCTGGCGTCGGCCGAAGCGTTCGCGCGCACGATTGCCGACAACCTGCCCGGGCGCATCGTCTACTGGGACCGCGACATGCGCTGCCTGTTCGCCAACCGGTTCTACTGCGAGTGGTTCGGCTTTCGGCGCGAAGACATCGTGGGCCGCACGGTCGGCGAGATCTTTCCGGCCACCCGTTGGCGCCCGGTGGAGCCTCAGATCCAGGCGGTGCTGGCCGGCGAGCCGCAGCTGTTCGAGCGCGATGAGATCGATCAGAAGGGCAACCCGGCCACCACGCTGGTGCACTTCCTGCCCGATGTCGCCGAAGGCCAGGTGCGCGGCTTCTATGTGTTTGCGATGGACATCACCGAGCGCAAGCAAGCCAGCGAACGTCTGCAGTCGCTGAACGACGAACTGGTCGTCGAGCGCGACCGCGCGCAGGCAGCCGCGCGCGCCAAGAGCGCCTTTCTCGCCAACATGAGCCACGAGATTCGCACGCCGATGAACGCGATCATCGGCCTCACCCACCTGATGCAGCGCGACACCCGCGAAGCGCTCGGCCAGGAGCGGCTCGGCAAGGTCGCCGATGCAGCGCACCACCTGCTCGGCATCATCAACGACGTGCTCGACCTGTCGAAGATCGACGCCGGCAAGATCGAGCTGGAGGCGCTCGACTTCGACCTCGACGAGGCGCTGGCGCGCAGCTGCTCGATGGTGGCCGGGTCGGCGCATGCCAAGGGGCTGCAACTGCAGGTGAATTCCACCGACCTGCCCCGCCACGTGCGCGGCGACCCCACACGCTTGTCGCAGGTGCTGGTCAATCTGCTCGGCAACGCGGTCAAGTTCACCGAAAGAGGCTCGGTGTCGTTGCACGGCTCGCTGTTGGAACACGAGGGCGGTGTGCTGAAACTGCGCTTCGAAGTCCGCGACACCGGCATCGGCATCGAGCGCGACCGCATCGGCAAGCTGTTCGACGCATTCGAGCAGTCCGACAGCTCCACCACGCGACGCTTCGGCGGCACCGGGCTCGGCTTGGCAGTGACGCGCGAGCTGGTCGAGTTGATGGGTGGCGAAGTCGGTGTCGACAGCACGCCCGGCATCGGCAGCAGGTTCTGGGTGACCGTGTGCGTGCAGCCGGCGCAGGCCACGCCACGCCGCGAGCACGCGCCGCACGGCGCCGCCACCGGCGACGATGCGCCGCCCCAACGCACGCCGCTCGATTCGCGCGTGCTGCTCGCTGAAGACAATGCGATCAACCAGGAGGTCGCTCGCGAGTTGCTGCGCGCAGCAGGCTGTGAGGTCGAGGTGGCCGACAACGGCCGGCGCGCGGTGGAGATGGCGCGCACCGGTGGCTACGACTTGATCCTGATGGACGTGCAAATGCCCGAGCTCGACGGCATCGAAGCCAGCCGCCAGATCCGCGCGCTGCCGGGTCTGTCGCGCGTGCCGATCATCGCGATGACGGCCAACGCGTTCGCAGAAGACCGCGCTGCCTGCCTCGCGGCCGGCATGAACGACCACGTTGCCAAGCCGGTCCACGCGGCGACTCTCTACGACACGCTGGCGCGCTGGCTCAAACACGCCCGCTCGCAGGCCTGAACGACCAGCCGCGGCCTATCATGTGCCGCGATGGATCCGCGTGCGGCACCCGTTCCCAAGCCGACGGCAAGCGAAGGCGATACCAACACCTCGCCGCTGCGCGAGCAATGGCAGCGTGAACATCTCGACGCCGCGACCCACGCGCTGCTGGCGCGCGACCGCGCCGCGTTCTTGCACCAGTCGGTGTCGACACCGTGCCTCGACGCGATTGCCAAGGCGGACGGCATCTGGATCGAAGACATCGCCGGCCGCCGCTACATGGACTTTCATGGCAACAACGTGCATCACCTGGGCTATGCCCATCCGCACGTGCTGGCTGCGATCAAGCAGCAACTCGATGCATTGAGCTTCGCACCGCGGCGCTTCGCCAGCGTGCGGGCGGTCGAGCTGGCAGAGGCCCTCGGCGCGAAGTTCCGCGCCCTCACCGGACACGACGCCAAGCTGCTGTTCACCACCGGCGGCTCCGACGCGGTCGAGGTCGCCATCAAGCTGGCGCGCGCCGCCACCGGACGCTTCAAGATGCTGAGCTTCTGGGACGCGTTTCACGGCGCGGGGTTCGGCGCGTCGAGCGTCGGCGGCGAATCGCTGTTTCGCAGCGGCCCGATCGGGCCGCTGCTGCCCGGCACCGAACACGTGGCCCCGTTCGGCTGCTACCGCTGTCCGTACGGCCATCGCGTCGACGCGCACAACCAGCCGCTGCTCGAACAATGCAAGCTCGCCTGCGCGTCGATGGTGCGCTACGTGCTGGAGCGCGAGCGCGACGTGGCGGCCGTGATCGCCGAGCCGGCCCGTGCGGTGCCGTACATCCCGCCGCCGGGCTATTGGCAGGCCGTGCGCGAGGCGTGCCATGCGCATGGCACGCTGCTGATCTTCGACGAGATCCCCACCGGACTCGGCAAGACCGGGCGCTTCTTCGCCGCCGAACACGACGCGGTGGCGCCGGACATCGTGGTGCTCGGCAAGGCGCTCGGCGGTGGCGTGCTGCCGATCGCCGCTTGCATTGCGCGCGCCGATCTCGACGTGGCCGGCGACCACGCGTTCGGCCACTACACGCACGAAAAGAATCCCGTCACCTCGGCCGCTGCACTGGCCACGCTGCAGGTGATCGAACGCGACGGCCTGGTCGAGCACGCTGCCGAGGTCGGCGCGCACGCCCTTCAGCGCCTGCGTGAGTTGCAGCAGCGCCATGCGCTGATCGGCGACGTGCGTGGACGCGGCCTGTTGTTGGGCATCGAACTGGTGAGCGACCGCGCCGCCAAGACACCGGCAGCCGATGCGGCCGACCGCGTGCTGTACCGCGCGCTGTCGCGAGGCCTGTCGTTCAAGACGACGATGGGCCATGTGCTGACGCTGACGCCGCCGCTGATCACCACGCGCGCGCAGATCGACACCGCGGTCGACATCCTCGACGCCTGCCTCGCAGAAGAACGCTGAAGCGCGTTCATGGGCCACCCCGAGGCGAGGTCGGGCATCGACGCTGGTTACAAGTCGCTTCGTTTGCATATGTGATAAAAGCACATACATACCAATCAAACGAGCGAGACATGACCAACTTCCTCTCTTCCTTGCACAGCCGATTGGCGCTCGCCTGCGGCGCCGCTGCGTTGGCGCTGGCCGCTTGCGGCGGCGGTGGTGGCAGCAGCAGCGATCCGCCCGGTGGGACCGGCACCCTGCGGCTGGCACTGACCGATGCACCCGCCTGCGGCTACGACGCCGTCAACGTCACGATCGAACGCGTGCGGGTGCACCAGAGCAGCAGCGCAGGCGACAACGACTCGGGCTGGCACGACCTCGTGATCTCGCCGCGGCAACGCGTGGACCTGCTGTCATTGACCAACGGCGTGCTCAAAGAGCTGGGCGAAATGCCGCTGCCCGCGGGGCGCTACACGCACATGCGCCTGGTGCTGGCCGACAACGGCAGCAGCGCACCATTCGCCAATTCGGTGGTGCCGTCCGGGGGCGACGAAGTGGCACTGACAACGCCGAGCGCGCAGCAATCGGGGTTGAAGCTCAACGATCTGAACATCGATGTCGGCCCGAACCAGATCGCCGACGTGGTGCTCGACTTCGACGCCTGCAAGTCGATCGTCAAGCGTGGCAATTCGGGGCACTACAACCTGAAGCCGGTGATCGCGGCGATCCCGCGCATCATCGACGTCGGCCGCATCGAAGGCTATGTGCATCCGTCGGTCGCCGCCGGCACCGTGGTGTCGGCGCAAGCCGCCTCGAACGGCAATCCGGTGAAGGCCACGCCGGCCGATGCAGTCACCGGAAAGTTCGTGCTCTACCCCGTGCCGGTGGGTTCGTACACGCTGGTGCTGACCAACGCGGCGCGCGCCACAGCAGCGGTCACCGGTGTGCCGGTGGTCGCCGCGGCCGCGCCGACGATCGTCGGCGCCGCGTCGGCACCGCTGCTGCCGCCGGCCGCCGCATCGGCGCCGCGCACGGTGACGGGCACGGTCACGACCAATCCGCCGGCATCGGCGTCGGTGCGCGCCGTGCAGACGCTGGCCACGGTGCCGACGACCACGAAGATCGAAGTGGGCTGGGTGGCGGCCGACGACCTCGATGGCAGCTTCTCGCTGGCGCTGCCGTTGGCCGCCCCGGTGTGGGCGCCGTATGCGTCCACGCCTCCCGCACTGGTGTTCGGCGCCGACAACGCCGCCGCCGGCAAGTACACGCTGCAAGCCACTTCGGGCGGCGTGACGAAACCCCAGGCGATCGACGCCAACGCGGCAGCGTTGCCACCGGTGCTGTTCATCTTCCCGTAGCGCGCTTGACCCCGAACGCCCGAGCGGCCGACACGATCGGCCGCTTGTCGTTTCGAGCACGGGGCACCATGCTGTAAGGCCGCTTCGCCGCTGTCGACGAAGGGCCCAGGAGCACGTGCCATGGATTCGTTATCGTTCGATGCCATCGTCATCGGCGCCGGCCAGGCCGGCCCGCCGCTCGCGGTGGACTGCGCACACAAGGGCATGCGCACCGCGCTGATCGAGCGCGAGCGCCTCGGCGGCACCTGCGTCAACGTGGGCTGCATCCCGACCAAGACCTTGGTGGCCAGCGCGCGGGCGGCGCAGGTGGCGCGGCGCGCCGCCGAATGGGGCGTGCAACTCGAAGGCGGCGTTCGTGTCGACATGGCCGCGGTCAAGGCGCGCAAGGATGGCGTGGTGAACCAGTCGCGCCAAAGCCTGGACCGCTGGATCACTGGCACCGACAAGCTCTCACTGATGCGGGGCGCCGCGCGTTTCGTCGATGCGCACACGGTCGAAGTCAACGGCCAACGGCTGAGCGCGCCCAAGATCTTTCTCAACGTGGGCGGCGGATCGGCTCGGCCACCGATCGAAGGCATCGATGCCGTGCCGACGCTGGACAATCGCGGCATCCTCGAGCTCGACGCGCTGCCTGAACATCTAGTGGTCATTGGCGGCAGCTACATCGGCCTGGAGTTCGCGCAGATGTACCGCCGCTTCGGCGCGCAGGTGACGGTGGTCGAGATGGCGCCGCGGCTGATCGCCCGCGAGGACGAAGAGGTGTCGACTGCGATCCAGAAGATTCTGGAGGCCGAAGGCATCGCCGTGCGCACCGCGTCGCAATGCCTGGCCGTGTCGCCGCGCGATGGGCGCATCGCGGTGCGCACGTCGTGCGGTTTGCCCGACGTGCTGGGCACGCACCTGCTGCTGGCCACCGGCCGCAAACCCAACACGGCCGACCTGGGGTTGGATCGCGCCGGCATCGCCACCGATTCGCGCGGCTACATCACGGTCAACGACCGGCTCGAAACCAACGTGGCCGGCGTCTGGGCGCTGGGTGATTGCAACGGCCGCGGCGCGTTCACGCACACCTCGTACAACGACTACGAGATCGTCGCCGGCAACCTGTTGCGCGACGAGCAGCGCTCGCTGAGCGAGCGCATCGCCACCTACGCGCTGTTCATCGACCCGCCGCTCGGCCGCGTGGGCCTCACCGAACGCGAAGTGCGGGAACGCGGCCGGCCGGCGCTCGTCGCTCGCATGGACATGACGCGTGTCGGCCGCGCGCGCGAGGCCGGCGAAACGCAGGGCTTCATGAAGGTGCTGGTCGATGCGCAGTCCCAGCAGATCCTCGGCGCGGCTTTGCTCGGGCTCAACGCCGACGAGGTGATCCACACCCTGGTCGACACGATGGCGGCGCGTCAGCCGTACACGACGCTGCGGCGCACGATGCACGTTCACCCGACGGTGAGCGAACTGATCCCCACGCTGCTCGGCGGCTTGAAACCGCTGCAATGACCAAGAACAAGCGGCGCACGAAGCGCCGCTTGTTGCTTCCCCTTCGCAGCGTCGAAGCGCCGCTCCCTGCCGTGATGAACTCAGAGGCGCCGGCCGCCGGCACCGAAGATCGCCATGTCGATGTAGCGCGAGCCGACGAATGGCGACTGGGCGTAGTTGATCATGAAGCCGCCGAGGTCGAAGCGCTGGATGCCGGCCAGGCCGGCGCGCAACGACTCGCGCGTGAGATCCTTGCCGGCGCGGCGCATGCC
>DATKJN010000695.1:0-8994 GCA_035543655.1 Burkholderiaceae bacterium
CTGCAGCAGTTCAGTGTCGAGCATGTCCAGTTGCGCCGGTGCGCTGCGCAGCGTCGCCATGGCCGGCGCGACGAACAGCACCCAGACCAGGAACACGCCGAGCACCAGGGCCATCAGCGTGAGCGCCAGGCGGTCGCGAGGTGGGCGGGCACGCCAAGCGGCACCGGCACGTTCGCGCAACGGTTTCAGTTGGGCCAGCCAGTTCTCGCTCATATGGAACTCTTCGCTGCGCCGCCGCGGTTCAACACCAGCCGGCCCTCGGTGGCCTGCACGCTCCACCCCGCAGAGCGCAGGCGTGCGCGGAAGCGTTCGATTTGGTCAGCGCTCCATGTGCTCACCACCAGCGTGAGCTTGCCCTGCTCGAAGCGCAGCGCCTGAATCGGCGCCTGCCCGTCGGGCCAGGCCTGCGTGGCGGCCGCCATTGCCGCCTCCAGGTCGGCATCGCCGACACGGCCGGCGGCGGCGCGCAGGCTGTCGGTGGCGCGACGCATCTGCACCGGCGCATCGACGATGGTGCCGACTTGCGGATGCGCCGCCTTGAGCAAGGTGACCATCGCCTGCTTGCGCCGCTCGATCTCGCTGCGTTGGTGCAGGGCCCACAGGTTGATCCCGATCACATGCAGAACCACCAGCGCCAGCACACCGATGCGTGCAGGCCGCCAAGCAGGGCTCCACACGCGCTTCCAGTTGTCGCGCACAAAGCGCGAGCCGCGCGCGCGCGCGGCGAGATCGAACTGGCGCAGGTTCCACAACGAGCGCACTGCTTGCAGCGCATGGTCGGCGTCGGCGCGCACGGCCACCGCCACGCCGAGCCAGCGTTCGGCCTGTGCCGCGACGGCGGGCGCTGCGCTCCAGCGCGCACCTTGTCGCGCCCACGCCGTCATCTGGTCGCGCACCCACGTGCCCGCCATGCGGGCGCAGCGCACCCCGTTGGCGTCGCTGTAGGCCAGCCAGGTCTGCGCGCTGCTGCCGTCGGCGGCGTCGGAGGCGGCAAAGAAGTGCCCGGTCGCTGGATCGTCCGGCCACAGCGCGGGCACGACCCGTTCGACGAAGGCGCCGGCCTTCTCGAGTTGCTCGAGGTGCTGCGTCAGCCAGCGCTTGTGCACTGCTGCGACCCAGGTCGGCTGCCCGGCCGATGGCTGCGGCGCCACCGCCAGGTGAACCGCCTGCTCATCGTCGAGCAACTGTTCTTCCAGCATGCCCACCAGAGCGGCGCGCAGCTTGGACGCTGGCGCTCGCGGCAGCGTGATGCGATGCCAGCTGACGTCGGTGGGACCGACCCAGGCCACGACGGTGTCGGCTTTCGGCAGAAGGGCCGGCGTGGTGCGACCCTGGCGCGCCACGTTCAGGCCATCGGCACTGAGCAGGTACGCGTATTCAGGCGCGGCATCACGCTCGCCATCAGCGACAGCCCCAGCGCGGCTACGCGCGGGCAAGAGAACGACCAGGATCGACATCGGGACGCGAAGGCTAAACGCTTCGTGGGGCTGTTACAAGGTCGAGTGCCGGGAAATCAAGCACTTGGCGGGCAAAGTTGTGGCGAATTGGCAGGAACGTGAGCGCTCGTGAGCCAGCGCAAAGTTTTAGCGGTCGACGAGCACGCTGGACACGCGTTCGCGCAGGATAGTCACCACGTCGATGCCGCGCCGTTCGACGATCGAGCGCTCTTCAAGCGCCCGGTCGTCGAGTCGCAATTTGCCGCGCACTTCGAAGAAGTTCGACCGGATGTCGAAGCCCCTGCTGAGTGCCTGTGGCGGTGCCAGTTGCTGCGCAGCCTGCATGCTCTTGAACGGCGATCGCGTACGGGCCTGCACGATGGCCTGCGCGGCACCGGCGTCCAAGGCCGGGCTCACCGCGGCGATGACCTCGACGTCGGCTGTGTTGAGGTTGACCCGGGTCGGCACCGGCAGCAGCACTATGAAGGTCTCGAGCCGCTCGAGTGCGGACGGATCGACGCCGAACCACGCCAGCTGTGCCACCGTGCGCGGCGAAATTGGCGCCGTGTTGGCCTGGGTCTCGCCGGTTGCCCAGGCCAGGCGCAGGCCCTCGGCGATGCGCATCGCCGTGTCGGATGGGGCGTTGGCTGCCTCGCAAAGCTTTTGCAAGGCGAGAAACTCGCTCTCGACGATCTTGTTGTCCGCGCCAATCATGTTGCGCAGGTTGTAGCGCGACTGCATGTCGGTGATCACGCCCGACAGGAAGGCCTCCGGGCCGCCTTCGGCATTGTTGTCCTTGTCGGCGGCGAGAAACGTCGACAGGCGCGCTTCGGCGAGCGGTGTGGCCCAGGGCTCGCTGAGCGCCGTGGGCCCGCCGGAACGTGCGTCTTCGCGCAGGATCAATCGCGCCCAGTCGAGCGCGCCATTGAGAATCCACGCCGATTGGGTGCGGGAGCGCTCCGATGCTTCGACCTGGATCGCACGATGCTGCTGCCACACCATGCCGGCAGCCAGCGTGCTGACCAGCACGAGCAGCGACATCGCGATCAACAGCGCCGCGCCGCGCGAGCGGTGGGCCGAACGAAGCGAGAGGCGGCGCGTCATGGCTGCGTGGGGCCGAGCGCAACGTCGCGCGTGAGCCGGCGATCGCCCAGGTTGATGACGAGCCGCACGCCGCTGGGCAGCGCCGCGCGCGGCACGATCACGCCGCTGGCAGCCAGCGCAGGCGAGGGCGCGGCGGGCACGACGTCGCCGCTCGATTGTGCGTTCGACCACGCGTTGCCACGGTAGAAGTACACCTGCCATTCGCTGGCGTTGTCGAGCAGGCGCACCTGCCGGTCTTCGGTGCCGATCAGCTGCTGGCTGACCAGCCACGCCTGCTGCAACTCGAAGGCGCGCCGCACGCTCGGGCTGGCCCAGCGCCGCCACACGCCTTCTCGCAGCGACCACACCACCACCTGCGCGCCCTCGGGCGTGAAGCGCGTCAGACGCATCGTGGCGCCGTCGAACTGCAGCGCCGGAGCGGTGGGGCTTTCATACAGCGATGACAGGTCTTGTTCCCACTGGCCGACCACGGTGGTGAGGCGCAGCGTGCGCTCGGCGTTCTCCTGACTGATGTCGCGTGCGCGAACCATGCCATCGACGCCTTGCCAGCCCATCGTGGCGAGGATCGCCATGATCAGCAATGCGACCAGCACCTCGACCAGCGTGAAACCACGTGCGACTTTGAAGGTCCGCATGGTCAGTATCGTCCGAGCACGGTGGACAAGGTCAGCAGGGGCGTGCCGGCGGCGTCGACCATCACCGCGTCGACGCGTCGGAAGTTCGGGTTCGGCGTCGGCCGCGTGACGAGCCGGCCCTGGTAGTCGCGGCCCATCTGGTTGCACGAGAACTCGGTGTCGCCGACGCCCGGAAACTGCTTGCCCAGGCGCAAATTGGTGAGTGCGTTGTCGGCGCACCACTGCGCATTGACGATGTCACCGAGGCGCTGCGCGTTGTCGGTGAGCGCGCCGGCGGCCTTCAGGCCAGCGGCCAGCGTGATCGCGACCACGGCAACGGCGACCAGGACTTCCACCAGCGTGAAACCGTGTGGATGCGCGGCGCGGCGTTTCGGGGCCATCACTGCACCGGCACGAACGGCCCGATGCCGTCAGTGGCCAACGTGAGGTTGCGTTCGCCCATGCGCAGCACGATGCGCTGCGGCCCGATCAATGGTTCGGGACCGAGGATCAGCACCCGCCCGCCGATGACCTCGGCACTCACTTCGTTGGACAGCCAGTGCGTGGGTAGCGGTTCTCCGCCAACGGTACCGACGAAGCGGAATGGCGGATCGTCGGGTTTGGACGCGAGCTCGAAGCGCAGTGCCACGCCCGCGGCGCGCGATTGCGATCGTGCGGCCTCCAGCAGCGCTGCCAAGCGCACCGCCTCGCGGTCGAGTTGGGCTGCTGCCGGGTCGCGCAGCGAGAGCGTGACGACACCGACCGCCACGGCGATCAACGCCATCACGACCATGAGTTCGATCAGCGTGAAACCGCGCGGGCGTGCACAGGGGTTGAACCCATCGGAGCGCGCAGTCGGAAGTGCGCCGCGCGCGCGCGAGAACGGCCTACTGCCAGGAGCCGACGTCGGCGTTCGTCCCTTCGCCGCCGGGCTGGCCGTCGGCACCGAAACTGAACACATCGATCTCGCCTTTCACACCCGGGTTGACGAACTGATAGGGCCGACCCCATGGATCGTTGGGCAGCTTCTCGAGATAAGGGCGCCAGTTGGTCGGAATGGTTCCCGTGGTGGGTTTACGCACCAGCGCCTCGAGCCCCTGGTCGGCTGCGGGATAACGCTGATTGTCCAGTCGATACAGCTTGAGAGCCTGCATCAAATTGTTCACATCGGTGCGTGCCGCAGTGACCCGCGCGTCGTCTGCGCGATCCAGCACGTTGGGCACGATCAGCGCGGCCAGCACCCCGATGATCACCAGCACCACCATCAGTTCGATCAGCGTGAAACCCTGCACGCGCAGGCGGCGCGACGTGGACTGACAGGCGGGGTTCATCGTGTGCAGACGCGGTCTTGTGGAGGTGGGCTGCATGATAATCGCGCGATGGCGATGCGCCTGTTGTCCTTTGTGATCTGGGCCTTGGTGGCCGCCAGTGCCGTGTTCTGGTTGACGCGGCTGCTGTCGCGCTCGGATCCAGCGCCCTCGCACACCGTGACCGCCAGTGCCGGCGCGTCGGTGGCGGCGGCGGACCTGTCGCGCCTGCTTGGCAGCACACGCACGGCGTCGGCCGAGGCGCAGGCCGAACCGGCGGCCGACGCGCGGTTCAAGTTGATCGGTGTCGTGGCGCCGAAGGCCGCCGCGCCCGACAGCGGCCTGGCCTTGATCGCGGTCGATGGCAAGCCGCCGCGTCCGGTGATGCTGGGCGGCGTGGTCGATGGCCCGCTGGTCCTGTTGGCCGTGAACCACCGTCGGGCCGAACTGGGCCCCGCCGGGGGCGAGGCCACCGTGCGGTTGGAGTTGCCGGCCATTCCGGAAGCGAATCGGTCCACGCCAGGGGCGCGAGCCGCCGCTCCGATCTACACCCCACCTGCGCCGACCCCGGGTGTTCGGCCGCAGCCGGCCGTGCCACCGCCGCAACCGGCCGTACCGGGGCAAGCACCTGGACAGTTGCAGGGGCGAGGCACCGTGCCCCAGGCCGGGCCAACGCCCGCTCCAGTGACGCCGAATCGGCCGATCCCGGCGGTGCAGCGCTAAAGAAAGCGCGCGCGCCTCAGGGCGCGTCGCCGGAGCCGAGTTCGGCTGCGTGGGTGGTGATGCCCGACGGCCTTGACGGTCCCGGATCTTCGCCTTCGGCCACTTCGGTCAGCAACGCGGCAGCACTCTTCACCAGCGGCCACGCCAACGCCGCACCGGTGCCATCGGTGCTCTCCATGCCGAGCTCGAGCAGCGCCGAGGCGCGGAACAGGTTGAGCGCCTGATCGAGACCGCGGTGGCTGTGACTGCGACAGAACACGCAATAGTCGGTGGCCGGTGTGGCAATGCGCGATGCCACCAGCAGCGCAGCGCACGAGGCCATGCCGTCGATCATGATCAGATGGCGCTTGCTGGCGGCCACCAGCAGCACGCCGACCATCACGGCGACTTCGAAACCGCCGAACGCCGCCAGCACCTCGACCGGGTCGGCCACATCCTTGTGTTTGGTCTGCGCAGCCTGCACGATCGACATCAGGTGGTGCAGCAACTCCGGATTCATGTTGGGGCCGCTGACGATCAGGTCGCGCACGGGCGTGTCGGTGAGGCGCGACAACACCAGCGACGCGCTTTCGTGCGAACCGACGCCGATCCCGGCCACGGCCACCAGGTTGCCGCGCAAGGTGTCGCCGATTTCCATGCCGGCACGGATCGCGGCGTGTGCATGGTCCACCGACATCGCCTGCCCGACGCGCGCGTTGCGCGTGCCGTGGGCGATCTTGCGCCGGATCAACCGATCGTGCGGCGCCACCATCTCGGCCACGCCGCAGTCGACCACCGACAGCTCCAGTCCCTGGATGCGGGCGAACACAGACACCGGCAACTGGCCGGTGAGCAGCTGCGACACCTGCTCATGCGTCTGCTTGCGCTGCGGGACTGAAAGACCGTCAACCGCCAGGCCGTGGTCGGCGGCGAAGATCACCAGTTGCGGGTCGCGAAAGCGCGGCTTCAGCGTGTTCTGCATCAAGCCCAGCCGGATGGCGAGCGGCTCGAGCTCGCCAAGGCTCCCAGTGGCCTCGGCGCGACGCTGCAGCTTTTCCTTGAGCGCGCTTTCCAGCAGCGGCTTGGAGGTGGGAGCGATCAGCGAGCGGTCGGCTGACATGGGCCCTAGTGTACGTATGCGCGGCCAGTGCCGGCTCGCCACCAACGGTCAGCGCAGGAACAGACGGTAGACAGGGTTGCGCGTTTCTTCGGTGTACGGGTAGGCGAGCGTGTCGAGAAACTCGGTGAATGCGGCCTGGTCGCTCGCCGGTACCTGGATGCCGACCAGAATGCGCCCGTAGTCCGCACCCTGGTTGCGGTAATGGAACAGGCTGATATTCCAGCCGGGGTGCATGGCCGAGAGAAACCGCATCAGCGCGCCTGGGCGCTCGGGGAAGATGAAGCGCAGCAAGCGCTCATGTCGCGCCAGGTCGGATCGCCCGCCGACCATGTGGCGCACATGCTCCTTGGCCAGCTCGTCGTCGGTGAGATCGAGCGTGGCGAAGCCGTGGCGCTTGAACAGCTTGGCGATGCGGCTCGCCTCGTCGCGGCGCGAGATTGCAATGCCCACGAACACGTGCGCCACCTGCTCGTCGGAGATCCGGTAGTTGAATTCGGTAACCGCGCGCGGGCCCACCAGCGCGCAGAACTCGCGGAACGAACCGCGGCGCTCGGGGATCGTCACCGCGAACAGGGCCTCGCGCTGCTCGCCGAACTCGGCCCGCTCGGCAACAAAGCGCAGGCGGTCGAAGTTCATGTTGGCGCCACAGGTGACGGTGACGAAGGTTTGGCCTTTGACCTTGCGCCGCTCGACGTACTGCTTGATGCCCGCCACGCCGAGCGCGCCGGCAGGCTCGAGCACGGTGCGCGTGTCCTGGAACACGTCTTTGATGGCAGCACACACCTCGTCGGTGTCGACGATCACGAATTCGTCGACCCACTCGCGCGCGAGGCGGAAGGTCTCTTCACCAACCAGCTTCACTGCGGTGCCGTCGGAGAACAGGCCCACTTCGGCCAGTTCGACGCGCTTGCCGGCACGCACCGAACGCGCCATCGCATCGGAATCGCGCGTTTGCACGCCCACGATGCGCACCTCGGGACGCACAGCCTTCAGGTAGGCCGCGATGCCGCAGATCAGTCCACCGCCGCCAACGGCGACGAACACGGCATCGAGCGGGCCTTGATGCTGGCGCAGGATCTCCATGCCGATCGTGCCCTGTCCGGCGATCACGTCCGGGTCGTCGAACGGGTGCACGAAACTCAGCCGCTGCTTGCGCTGCAGCTTGACCGCGTGCCCATAGGCATCGGAATAGCTGTCGCCATGCAGCACCACCTCGCCACCAAGTGCCTGAACCGCATCGATCTTGACGCGTGGCGTGGTGATCGGCATCACCACCACGGCGCGGCAGCCGAGCCGCTTGGCACCCAATGCGACGCCCTGTGCGTGGTTGCCGGCTGACGCACAGATGACACCTCGCTCGAGTTGCGCGGGCGTCAGGTGGGCCATCTTGTTGTAGGCGCCACGCAGCTTGAAGCTGAACACGCTTTGCTGGTCTTCCCGCTTGAGCAGCACATGGTTGCCCAGGCGCCGCGACAGCGCGCGTGCAGGCTCCAGCGCAGACTCTTCCGCCACGTCGTACACGCGCGCGGTCAGGATGCGCTGCAGGTAGTCCGCGCGGGTGCGCGCGAGCGAAATGCGCTGGGCACGCGCCATGGTGTTGCTGTGATTTGCGGCGCCGCATCATATGCCAGCGACCCAGGGCGTTCGCACCAGAAAAAAGGCCCGAGGCGTGAACCTCGGGCCCAATCCACCAATGGGAAAGGTGGAGGAGACAACCATCGCAAGCAACGCTTGATTGCGTTGCCCCTCGCATGGCTGCAAGTCTAGCGTGGTCGATGTTGCATCGCAATATGATTCGTGCGTTGGCGCTTCGTCGAACTGCGATTGCGCCGGGTTGGTGCGGTCGCGCACGCGACAGGTTCGAGTTTTCGAGGAGAAGCTTCGATGGAGTGCACGGTTCGTTGGGTGCGCGAGGGCGGCATGACGCTGATGGCCGAAACCGGCAGCGGCCATGTGTTGATGATCGATGGGGCTCCCGATGGCGGCGGTCGCAACCTCGCGCCGCGGCCGATGGAGACTGTGCTTGCCGGCACCGGTGGCTGCACGGCCTATGACGTGGTCACGATCTTGAAGCGCGGCCGGCACGACGTGCGAGGTTGCACCGTGAAGCTCCAAGCCGAGCGCGCGACAACAGACCCCAAGGTGTTCACACGCATACACATGCACTTCACCGTCAGCGGTGCGCAGTTGAACGCGGAGGCGGTGGCGCGCGCCGTGGCGCTGTCGCACGAAAAATACTGCTCGGCAACCGCGATGCTGGCCAAAACAGCGCAGATCACGGTCAGCCACGAGATCGTCGCGGCCTAACGCACCCCAGTCAGATGTGGTGCGCGGTCTGCGTCATCACACGCGCGGCAAGGCGCATCGCGAGCTTCACCGGCGCGGGCAGTGATGCGGCTCCGTTCTGTTCGGCCGCTGTCGCGTGCTCGGCCTCGTCGCGCTTCATCTGCTCCACGATCGCGCGCGACGGCGCATCGTCGGGTGGCAACCGATCGAGGTGGCCTGCGAGGTGCTGCTCGACCTGCCGTTCCGTCTCGACGACGAACCCCAGACTCCAACGATCGCCGGCGAGACCGGCCACCAGTCCGATGCCGAACGAGCCCGCATACCAAAGTGGATTCAGCCAGCTCGTGCGCGCGCCCAGCTGCTCGAGTCGGCGCTCGGTCCAGGCCAGATGGTCGACCTCCTGCTCGGCGGCACGCTGCATGTGG
>DATKJN010000696.1:0-2951 GCA_035543655.1 Burkholderiaceae bacterium
GCCCTTGAGCGGATAGGCGGCCTGCTCGCGCGTGTAGGCGTGCGGCCAGGGCTCCAACGAGAGCGACGCCGCCGTGTGCGGTGCATGCTTCAGCGGGTTGTCTTCGCGCGGCCACTCGCCGCGTTCGACGCGCGCGATCTCCTCTCGAATCGCGATCATCGCGTCGCAGAAACGATCGAGCTCGATCAAGGGCTCGCTCTCGGTCGGCTCGACCATCAGCGTGCCGGCGACCGGAAAGCTCAGCGTCGGCGCATGGAACCCATAGTCGATCAGGCGCTTGGCGACATCCTCGGCGGTGACGCCGCAGCGGTCCTTGAACTCGCGCAGATCGAGGATGCACTCGTGCGCGACGCCGCCGCCCTTGATGCCTGCGACGTTGCCGCTGTAGTGGATGTCGTAGTGGTCGGCCAGGCGCGCGGCCACGTAGTTGGCCGACAGGATCGCGCTCTCGGTGGCGGCCTTGAGCCCATCGGCGCCCATCATGCGCACGTACATCCACGAGATCGGCAGCACGCCGGCATTGCCGAGCGGCGCGGCCGACACTGGCCCCACGGCGCCCTCGGTGTCGCTGCACGGGGCCGCGGGCAGGAACGGCTCGAGGTCCTTCACCACGCACACCGGACCCACGCCCGGGCCGCCGCCGCCGTGCGGGATGCAGAAGGTCTTGTGCAGGTTGAGATGGCTCACGTCGCCGCCGAACTCGCCCGGCGCGGCGACGCCGACCAGCGCGTTCATGTTGGCGCCGTCGACGTACACGCGCCCACCGTGCTCGTGCACGATCGAACACAGCTCCTTCACGCGCGGCTCGAAGATGCCGTAGGTCGACGGGTACGTGATCATCACGCAGGCGAGGTCGGCGCGGTGCGCTTCGCACTTCTTGCGCAGGTCGTCGAGGTCGACGTTGCCCATCGCGTCGCACTTCACCACCACCACTTGCAGGCCGACCATCTGCGCCGACGCCGGGTTGGTGCCGTGCGCCGACTCGGGGATCAGGCAGATGCGGCGCCGGCCGTCGCCACGCGACTCGTGCCAGGCCTTGATCGCCAGCAGCCCGGCGTATTCGCCTTGCGAGCCGGCGTTGGGCTGCAGGCTGATCGCGGCATAGCCGGTGGCCTGCGCGAGCCAGGCGCACAGCTGCTCGTTGAGCGTGTGCATGCCGGCCAGCTGGTCGGCCGGCGCGAACGGATGCAACTGCGCGAACTCCGGCCAGGTGATCGGGATCATCTCGCTGGTGGCGTTGAGCTTCATCGTGCACGAGCCGAGCGGGATCATCGAGCGGTCGAGCGCGAGGTCCTTGTCCGACAGGCTGCGGATGTAGCGCAGCATCTCGGTCTCGCTGTGGTGCGTGTTGAACACCGGGTGCGCGAGGAAGCCGCTCGTGCGGCGCAGCGCAGCGGGGATCAGCGTGTCGGCGCCCTGTTCGTAGGCCGGCCACTGGGGCAGCGTCTGGCCCGGTGCGGCGAACCACGACCACAGTGCGCTGATGTCGCCGCGCGTGGTGGTCTCGTCGAGCGCGATGCCGATGTGGCCCGGCCACATCAAGCGCAGGTTGGCTTGCGCGTCGCGCGCGCGCTGCAGGATCTCGTCGGCGCGCGCGCCGGCGTCGATGGTGAGGGTGTCGAAGGCATGTGGCGCCGCGTTCTTGAAGCCGAGCTGGGCCAGGCCGTCGGCCAGGATCGCGGTGTAGGTGGCCACGCGCAACGCGATGCGCTTGAGGCCCTCGGGCCCGTGATAAACGGCGTACATGCTGGCGATGACCGCCAGCAACACCTGTGCGGTGCAGATGTTCGACGTGGCCTTCTCGCGCCGGATGTGCTGCTCGCGCGTCTGCAGCGCGAGCCGGTACGCCGGCTGGCCGTGGCTGTCGACGCTGACACCGACCAGGCGGCCGGGCAACGAACGCTTGAATTCGTCACGGCAGGCGAGAAACGCCGCGTGCGGCCCGCCGCAGCCCATCGGCACGCCGAAGCGCTGCGAGGTGCCGACCACGATGTCGGCATCGAACTCGCCGGGCGACTTCAGCAGCGTGAGTGCGAGCAGGTCGGTGGCCACGATGAAGGCGGCCTGCTTGGCGTGCGCCTCCTTCACGAACGGCTCGAGGTCGTGGACCAGGCCCATGGTCGACGGGTACTGCGCGAGCACGGCGAAGTAGTCGTGCTCCTGCATCAGCTTGGGCGCGAAGCCCACCACCACCTTCAGGCCGAGCGGCTTGGCGCGCGTGCGCACCACGTCGATGGTCTGCGGGTGGCAGTCGCCGGCCACGATGAGGGTGTCGCTCTTGCTGCGCACGCTTCGCTTGGCCAGCGTCATGGCCTCGGCGGCCGCGGTGGCCTCGTCGAGCATCGACGCGTTGGCCACCGCCATGCCGGTGAGGTCGCACACCAGGGTCTGGAAGTTGATCAGCGCTTCCAGGCGGCCTTGCGAAATCTCGGCCTGGTACGGCGTGTAGGCGGTGTACCAGGCCGGGTTCTCGAGGATGTTGCGCTGGATGACACCCGGCGTCAGCGTGCCGTGGTAGCCCTGGCCGATGAACGACTTGTAGACCTTGTTGCGCGCTGCGAGGGTCTTCAGCTCCTGCAACGCTTGCGCCTCGCTCACCGCGACCGGTAGTTGCATCGGCGCGCCGCGCGCGATCGAGCGCGGCACGATGGCGTCGATCAGCGCCTGGCGCGACGCCGCGCCGATCACCGACAGCATGTGCCGCTGCTCGTGGGCATCGGGCCCGATGTGGCGGGTGGCAAACGCGTCGGCGTCTTCGAGTTCGGCGAGCGGCGGTCGGGCAGACATCAGCATGGTGTGGTCGAGAAGGGAACGAACAGGGCGGGGCTTACAGTGTCTTCAGCAGCTTGTCGTAGGCAGGCGGATCCATCAGTTCGTCGAACTGCTCCATGTGCGTGACGTGCACCTTGAAGAACCAGCCGTTGCCCATCGGATCGCGGTTGACCAGCGCC
>DATKJN010000697.1:0-2022 GCA_035543655.1 Burkholderiaceae bacterium
GCCGCGCGCGATGTCCTGCATGATGCCGTTCATCTTCTGCGCGCCGTGGCTGATGCCGATCGCGAACACCAGAAACGGCACCAGGATCGAATACGGATCGAGCTCGAAGCCGAACGCCGCCACCAGCCCGAGCTGCCACACCACCGCCACCAGGGAGCACGCCAGCACCAGCACGGTGGAGCGTGCGCAGCGCGTGTACAGCCCGATGATCACGGCGGCGACCAAGGCGGCGAAGGCGAAGTACAGCGCCACCTGCATCAGCCCGGCGATCAAGTCGCCCGCCAGCTTGGCGAAGCCGATCACATGCACCTTGGCATGGCCGTCGGCCTCGACGCGCGTGCGCATCTGCTCCAGCGACTGCGACAGCGCGCGCACGTCGATGCGCTCGCCGGTCTTGGCGTCGGTGACCAGCAGCGGCACCACCAGCATGCTCGACTTGAAGTCGTTGCCCACCAGGCTGCCGACGATGCCGGCGCGCGCGATGTTGCCGCGCAGCGCTTCGGTGGCGGTGCTCGAGCCGTCGTAGTTGTCGGGCATCACCGGGCCGCCGCGAAAGCCCTCTTCGGTGACCTCGGTCCAGCGCACGCCCGGCGCCCACAGCGACTTCAGCCACGTGCGGTCCACGCCAGGCGTCAGGAACACCTCGTCGTGGATCTTGCGCAGCGTGGCCTGGTACTGGGGGTCGAAGATGTCGCCGCTCGGGTTCTCGACCACGATGCGCAGCGCATCGCCCAGGCCGCGCAGCTCCTGGCGGTGCTCGAGGTAGTTCTGGACGTACGGATGGCTGCGCGGGATCATCTTCTCGAAGCTCGCGCTCAGCCCCAGCCTGGTGGCCGCCAGTGCCGCCAGCAGCACGGTGACCAGCGCGCAGATGACCAGCACCGCGCGGCGGTGGTTGAACACGGCGCGTTCGAGCAGCGACCCGCTGGCCGGATCGAAGCCGCGCAGCGACTCGCTGGCGCTGGACGCGTTGGCGTTGAGCGCGGTGGCAGTGTGCATCGCGAGTTCCATCTCAGACTCCTGTCACGGTGTGCAGGCCGCGCGGGCCGCCGAACACCAGCGTGCCGGCGCCGGCCCGTGTCACGGCGGCGGCCGGTTGTGTGCGCGCGATCTTCAGCGGCGCGAAGGTGGCGCCGTCGTCGGTGCTGGCGAGCACGTGTCCGGCCTGGCTCACCAGCACGATGCGGCCCTGCTCGTCCAGCGTGCCCGCGGTCAGCCCCACGGGCACCCCGGTCGATGCGGCCTGCCATGTGCGGCCGCGGTCGGTGCTGCGCACCACGTTGCCGCGCAAGCCGAAGGCAAGCACGACTCGTTGATTGCCGAGCACGCCGAACAGCGTGCCGGGGTAGGGAACGTTCAGCGCAGCAAAACGGCCGCTGCCGGCGTCATGCTTCAGCAGCAGGCCCTGCTCGCCGGCGATGTAGAGGTCGGCGCCGACACGGCGCACCGCATACAGGTGCAGCGCCTTCGGGTTGTCGGTGGCGTGCAGCAGGGGCTCCCAGTTCGCGCCGCCATCGTCGGTGCGCAACACGAGGCCGAACGCGCCGACGACGTATCCGGTGCGCGCATCGTCGAACCACACGTCGAGCAGCGGGTTCTCGGCGCCCTGCGCCGCGAAGCGCTGGGCTTCGGCGAGCCACTTGGCGTCGCCGACCCGCGCGTAGTGCTTGACCAGCACCTCGCCGAGTGCGCGGCCGTCGAGTTGGCGTTGCCAGCTGCGGCCCTGGTCGATGCTGGCGATCACGACGCCGTCGTGGCCCACCGCCCAACCGCGCGTCGCGATCGGAAACGTCACCGCGACCAGGTCGGATGCGAGCGGCACGTCGGCCTGCTGCCATCGTTTGCCCTGGTCATCGGACCACAGCACGTGGCCACGTTGGCCGACGGCGACCACGCGGTCGCCGGCGAGTGCCAGGCCGTTGATCAACGCACGCGCGGCCAGCGGACTCGGCTGTGCGGCGCGGTCGAGCACGTCGCGCAACGGCGATGCCACGTCGGCGGCGCGTCCGATCAACGGTGCGG
>DATKJN010000698.1:0-5837 GCA_035543655.1 Burkholderiaceae bacterium
GACGCAGGAGCGCATCGCCGAGGCGCGTTGCGCCATCGATCAAGCCCGCCTGCTGACGCTGAAGGCGGCGTGGATGATGGATGTGGCCGGCAACAAGGCAGCCAAGGCCGAGATCGCGATGATCAAGGTGGTGGCGCCCAACATGGCGTGCCGAGTCATCGACTGGGCCATGCAGGTGCATGGCGGTGGCGGTGTCAGCGAGGACTTCCCGCTCGCCTACTACTATGCGTTGTCGCGCACGTTGCGCTTCGCCGATGGGCCGGACGAAGTGCATCGCAACTCGATCGCCAAGATCGAACTCGGCCGCCACGCGGCCTGATGCGAAACCGCGCCTCTTAGAAGCTCGAGCCGCCCTCTTCCCGGCCCCACACCGAGGGGCGAGTCGAGGCGTGCAGTGCCGAGTCGCGCCACTCACCGGCCACGCGCTGCGCCTCGGTCATTGCCGTCTGGAACAGCGTGAGCCAGTGGGACAGTGCCTCGCCGGTCGGCGCGCGCAGCGGCAGCCGCATGCTGAGGCGGCCGCGACCGACCGACAGCACGAACGATTCCGACTCGGGCAGTGCGCGCGCCGCGTCGAGCAGCGCCTGCGACAGTGGGCCGGACAACCAATGCATGAGCCATGGCTTCACGCTGGACACCGCGCCGAAGCGCACACCGAGATTGCGCATCTCGCTGGCGCTCAGCTTGGAGTACATCACCAGCCAGCGGATCTCGGTGGGCGTCTGCGTGTCGACGCGGGTCTGCACGCCTTCGACGTATTCGTTGTAGACCTTGGCTTCAGACGACTCCATCAGCAGCCGGTTCAGCACCAGCGCCTGGATGTCGCGATGCAACCCCAACTCCGCCATGAAGCGCACTTCGGAGCCCGCGATGTAGGGGCGCTGCGAAGGCCCCCACTCGATGCGCCATGGCACGCTGCGGTGGGCGCCGTCGATGACGAAACCCTCGTCTTCGCGCACGCGGCGGCACGAGGCCCCCTTCGATTGAGCCCAGTGATCGATGCCCTGCAGTCCTGGCTTCGTCGCGGAGGCTGACCACCAGCGCTTGAGGTGTCGCAGCATGGGTTAGAGTCGCGCGGCCTTCCGGATCTGAGGGAGACCCGATGATCGAAGTGTATTCCTGGGCCACTCCCAACGGCCACAAGGTGCACATCATGCTTGAGGAATGTGCACTCCCCTACAAGGTGGTGGCAGTGGACATTGGATCGGGCGACCAGTTCAAGTCTGACTTCCTCGCCATCAGTCCGAACAACAAGGTGCCCGCCCTCGTCGACTCCGACGGGCCCGACGGCAAGCCGATGTCGTTGTTCGAATCCGGTGCGATCCTTTTGTACCTCGCAGGCAAGACCGGCCAGTTCTTGCCGACCGACACGCGCGGCAGGTATGCGGTGCTGCAATGGCTGATGTTCCAGATGGCCGGTGTGGGCCCGATGCTCGGACAGGCGCACCACTTCCGTGTCTACGCCCCGGAAAGAATTACCTACGCGGTCGATCGGTACAGCAACGAGGCCAAGCGCTTGTACCGCGTGATGAACGACCAGCTGGCCAGGTCGCGCTACATCGCCGGCGGCGAATACACCATTGCCGACATCGCCATTTTTCCGTGGCTGCGCAGCTGGAAGAACCAAGGCATCGATTGGGCCGACCATCCGCACCTGAAAGGTTGGTTCGACGAGATCGCCGCCCGGCCTGCCTTGGTGCGCGGCGTCGAGGTGCTGGCGGATCGGCGGCGGCCACTGATGGACGACAAGGCACGCAGCGTGTTGTTTGGTGCCGAGCAGTACCAGCGCCATTGAGATGCCTCACGCGCTGCATAGAATCGTCGCGCAATCGGCTGCCCGTAGCTCAGTTGGATAGAGCAGCTGCCTTCTAAGCAGCAGGCCGGGGGTTCGAATCCCTCCGGGCAGGCCAAGCCGAGCGGCGTGGTACCGGGCGGCCCTGGGCGGGACAGCAGCGGCTCGTCTCGGGCGTTCCCGGCGCACGCTACGGCGCCATGAACCGAAGTGCCGCGTTCCAGAGGATGTCGCTTCGCCCGGGGATCACGTTGAGACCGTCGAAAGCGGCCGCTCCGCTGCCACGGTCGACGGTGACACCGGGGTTGGTGGGCAGTAGCGTGGCGCCATTGACGGTCAATGACTCGACGTACAGGTTGCGGTCTTCGGTGCCGTTGGCGCCGTCGTTGGAGAACACCACGTCGACCCGCGTGTTCGGCGCAACGGCTGCGCTCAATGCGAACAGGTGGTCGTTGAACGTGGTGGAACGCACCTCCACCGTGCTCACAGCCGTGCCGCCTACGTAAAGCGTCATCAGGGGGCCGACGTTGCCGGCCAGCGACCCGCGCGCGCGCACGGTGACCTTCGGTGCATTGTTGTCCGGTGCGAAGAAGCGCAGCGCCGCGTTCCACAGGATGCCGCTCCGCCCGGAAATCACGTTGAGACCGTCGAAGGCAGCCGCCCCGCTGCCGCGGTCGACGGTGACACCGGGGTCGGTGGGCAGCAGCGTGGCGCCATTGACGGTCAACGAATCGACGTACAGATTGCGGTCTTCGCTGCCATTGGCGCCATCGTTGGTGAACACCACGTCCACGCGCGCGCCGGGGCTCACCGGGGCCGGCAACGCAAATACGTAGTCGGCGGCGGTGGTGGAGCGCACTTCAACGGTCCCCATGCTCAAGCCGGCCACGAGCAGTTGCATTCGCGGCCCCACGTTGGCAGCCAGAGTCCCGTGGGCACGCACGGTGAGCGTGGTCGCGCTGGGGCTGGGCACCACGAAGCGCAGCGCTCCGTTCCACAGGATGCCGATCTGCCCGGGAATCACGCTGACCCCATCGAAAGCGGCCGCCCCGCTGCCGCGGTCGATCGTGACGCCCGGATCGGTCGGACGGAGGGTGGCCCCGTTCACGATCATCGAATCGATGTACAGATTGCGGTCGCCGCTGGTGGTGCCGTCGTTGGTGAAGACCACGTCGACGCGGTCACCCGCCTTCACGGCTACGGGCAGGCGCAACGCGTAGTCTGTGTAGTTGGTGCTGCGAACCTCCAACCCGGCGGCCAGCGCTCCGTTGACGCGCACCTGCAGCGCGGCCCCGATGTCGCTGGCGATGTCGGCGCGCGCACGCAATGTCAGCGTGCTGCCGATCGCACCGGGGGCAACGAAGCGCAGCGCACCGTTGGTCGTCAGGTCAGTCGTTCCGGCGGCCACGTCGATGCCGTCGAACGCAGCGCTGCCGCTGCCGCGATCGAATGCGACACCCGGGTCGGTGGGCAGCAGCGTGCTGCGGTTGACGGTGACCGATTCGATGAACAGATTGCGCCCGCTTGCATCGTTGGTGTAGACGATGTCCAGCTTCGCGCCACCGGACACCACGGTCGACAGTGGGAAGCGAAAGTCCTGAGACACGGTCGACCGGACTTCGGTGGCAGCGACCAGCGCGCCGCCGATTCGTACTTCCATCATCGCGCCGACACCGTCGGCGAGCGTGGCACGTGCCCGCACCGTGACCGAGTTTGGAAACGGGTCGGTGGCAGCCCCTAGGCGAATGATCTTGGCCACAGAAGGAACACCGCTGCCGTCAAAGACAAAGAGCAGATAGTTGCCGGGTGGCGCCAGCGCGGCCGTGGCGGGTGCTTGCACGGTGACAACTCCGCCACTTTGGGTGAACGTCGGCGTCAAGTAGCGTTGATCGAAGTCGAATGAATGCGTTGCTGAGCCACTCTTGATCAGCGCGACTTTCGACACCGCGGTGGCCGACTGCACCTGCACGTTGAACGACGTGCCCCATGCCACTTGCAGCGGCGCACTCTGGATCGTCGGACGCGTGGCGAGTGTTCCGCTGCCGTCGGACTTGAACAGATACGGCGGCTCGTAAATCTCGCCGTTGAGGTTGGTCACCGGCCCCGGCGCGCCGCCGCCCGCGGTGAGCACGCGGCCGTCGGGCAACAGCAGTGAGATCGAGTGATACAGGCGCATGCGCGATGCACTGGCGCCGATGGTCCATGTGCCGGTGCTGGGGTTCCACAGTTCGGTGTGGTAGGCCACGTTCACCGGCTGGTTGTCGGCGGTCGATCCGCCCGAGACGAGCACGCTGCCGTCGGCCATGACCGTGGCGCTCGACCAGATCCGATCTTGCGACAGCGCAGCCGCGTCGCTGGCGGTGGGCGTGGCCGTGTTGAGATCGACGACCTGCGCTCGCGCACCATGCCGGATCGACAGGATGCGGCCGGGCTGGACCATCACGGCCGGATGCCAGTAGCCCCCGGGGGCCAGTGCAAGCGGTGTTTCAGCGATGCTGCCGTTGCCACTCGGATCGACAAAGAAGGTGCGCCCGCCAGCGGCCGCGACGAAGACACGGCCGTTCGGCGCGGTCCACGCGCGCGGGTAGTACCAATTGCCCGTGCCGTAGGCAGCGTTGTGGGTGGCCCCGGTCAACGAGTGCCAGCCGGAGTCAGGGTCGTACAACTCCGGCGTGGCGATGGCGCTGGTGGACGTCTTGTCGTCGCGCCCGCCGGTGACCAACACGCGTCCATCGATGAGTGTGGTGACCGTCGGATACCAGCGCGGCTGCGCCAACGACTGCGCGCTCTTGCGCAGCGAGTTGGTCAGGTAGTCGAAGAAATTGACGTCCGCGCTCGAATAGTTGCGCGACCCGTTGATCATGCGGTCGCCGCCGGTGAGCAGCACCTCGCCAGTGCGCGGCACGACGATTTGTCCGCTGCAGAACACGTCGGTGCCCGTCGTGTTGGGGAACAACAGGTGGGCGTCGGACGCCGTGCCCAGTGCCGGATCCCATACGGCGTAGCTCAACTCGCCGCCCTGCTGGCCGCGTTCGTCAGTGCCGTAGCTCAGCACACGGCCGTCGGGCAACAAGGCCGCATGCAAGGGAATCAGCGGCCAGCCAAATGCGGCACCGAAGCGACCGATGTGGCGCGGATCGTTGCTGGCAGGGACTGCCATCGCGGTTTCTCGCGATGAGGTCGATTGCGTGCCCACTCGGGGCGCCGCGCCGCCCCCACGATCGATCGGGCCCTGCTGGAAGTCGCGACCCTCGAGGGCGGGCGGCAAGAATGAAGCGGATGCGGGTTCGTCGTCCACCGAGCCACCACCGCAGGCGGCGAGCACGACCGCAAGCATCCACTGCACCAGGCTCGGCAGTGGGATGGGTGCGCGTGTACGACTTTGGCGCATGGACCTTGGCGACAGGATGCGCCCATTCGTGCGACTTTGTATGGCTCGCATATGGCTCGCCCCCCAGACTGGGGGTCGCGCTTCAAGAGCACATCGCCGGGACTGCTGATTGCTGAAGAGACGCTTGCCGTGGCGTCGATGCGCAAGCGCGGATTCAGGTCAGCTTGAAAGTGCGCTGAGGCCGGGACGCGTGCATGCGGTCATCACCGGAGTGGATTAGCAACCATCCAGCGCAGTGTCGAGTTAGACCGCGATGCGTTGGCGCAGTGACTTTCTGCCTTCAGAGCAGGCAGTCTGCCTTGGATGGCTGAAATCCAGTGCGCTCGTGAAGCGTTGTGTGCATGACCAGGAAATGCCAGTGTGACCTATCGGAGTCGCGCGGCCGCTGCATCCTGGGAGGGTTAACCCTCTCCTGCGTCACGTAAATGTGTCGCGGCTATTACACAGGCCCCGGTCAGGGTTGAGACCGCGATTCATTCAACTCTGATGCAAGTCTGAGATGCTCTGCGGCGAAGGCTGTTTGGCCAACGAGAAGTAGCGCGATTGAGATCAGACGCCGCATGGGAACCTCCCCGATCTGCTTTGCAAGCATTCTCGATTGCTTGCCTGTCGTGGTGCTATGGGCGTAGATCCCTCCCCCTGTTTGAGGGGCTT
>DATKJN010000699.1:0-2252 GCA_035543655.1 Burkholderiaceae bacterium
TGGCGGCATGATCAATCTGGCGCGCACCGAAATGAGCGAGGAGCCGCTGGTGTGGTGGTCGTTCGCCGCCGCATTCGGATTCATGCTGGCGCTGGTGCTGGCGGCCAACCTGTTCGCCGACGGCGTGCGCGACGCGTTCGATCCGCGCGCACGGGCGTTCAGGCCGCGGCGACCGGTACACAAACCGGTCTGAGCGTGATGCTGGCCGTCGAACACCTGAAGGTCGAACTCGACGCCGAGTCCGGGTTGGTGCGCGCGATCGATGGCCTGAGCCTGTCGATCGAGCGCGGCGAAACCTTTGCGCTCGTCGGCGAATCGGGGTGCGGCAAAAGTATGACCGCGTTGGCGCTGATGCGCCTGTTGCCGGACAACGGCGCGGTGACCGACGGTTCGATCTCGCTGGAAGGCACCGACGTGCTCGCGCTGCCGGAACGCAAGATGCGCGCGCTGCGAGGTGGGCGCATCGGCATGATCTTCCAGGAGCCGGGCACCAGCTTGAACCCGGTGATGCGCGTGGGCGACCAGATCGTCGAGGCGGTCGAAGCGCACACACCGTTGCGTGGTGCGCAGGCGCGCGAGCGTGCGCTGCAGTGGTTGCGGCGCGTGGGCATCCCGGACCCCGAACGTCGCATCGACGAGTACCCGTTTCGCCTGAGCGGAGGCCAGAAACAGCGCGTGATGATCGCGCTCACGCTGGCCGCCGAGCCGGAGTTCCTGATCGCCGACGAGCCGACCACGGCGCTCGACGTGACGATCCAGGCCCAGATCCTCGAGCTGCTGCGTGACCTGCAGCGCGAGCAGCGCATGGGACTGCTGTTGATCACGCACGATCTGGCGGTCGTGGCCGGCATGGCGCACCGCGTGGCGCTGATGTATGCGGGGCAGATCGTCGAGGTGGCGGCGGCCGACGCGTTTTTCGCCCGACCGCTGCATCCGTATGCGCAGGCGCTGTTGCGCGCGTTGCCCGACGCGAGCCGACGCGATCACGCGTTGGTGGCGATCGGCGGCACCGTGCCCGCGCTGACGCACACGTTCACCGGCTGCCGATTCGCCGACCGCTGTGCGCGGGTGCACGACGCTTGCCGCGTGGCGCCGCCACCGCTGCGCGAACACCTGGGGCGCTGGGTGCGCTGCGTGTTGTACGACGATGCGTCATCGCTTCCAAGCGAGGAGGTGGCGCCGCCCGCGGTCGGCGTGCCCCGAGCCGCCGAAGCACCCGCGAGAGCCGATGCAGGCACCGTGCTGCTGGACGTGCGGCAGCTGTCCGTTCGTTATCCGGTCCGCAGCAGCGTGCTGCAACGTGTGCTCGGCGGCTTCGACGCCGTGCGAAACGTGAGCTTGCGCATCCACCGCGGGCGCACGTTGGCGTTGGTGGGCGAGTCGGGGTGCGGCAAGACCACGGTGGGAAAGGCCATCGTGCAATTGCTGCGCCGACAGGCACTGGTGAGCGGCCAGGCGTTGCTCGATGGTCGCAACCTGTTCGACCTGCATGGCGATGCGTTGCGCGACGCGCGACGCGACATCCAGATCGTGTTCCAGGATCCGTACTCGTCGCTCGATCCGCGCATGCGGGTGGGCGACGTGCTCGAAGAAGGGCTGATCACGCTGCATCCCGGGATGGACGCGGCGCAGCGTCGCGAGCGCATCGAAGGCTTGATCGATCGCGTGGGGCTGCGAATCGACACGCTGCAGCGCCATCCGCACGAGTTCTCCGGCGGCCAGCGCCAGCGCATCGCGATTGCGCGCGCGCTTGCCGTGCGGCCCCGTTTGATCGTCTGCGACGAGCCGACGTCGGCGCTCGACGTGTCGGTGCAGGCGCAGATCCTCAACCTGCTGCGCGAGTTGCAGGCAGAAACCGGGCTGGCTTACCTCTTCATCACACACAACATCGGCGTCGTGTCGTACCTGGCCGACGAGGTGGCGGTGATGCAAGGCGGCGTTCTGGTCGAGCAGGGGGTCACGGCCGAAGTGCTGGGTCGACCGCAGCACGCCTACACGCGCGAGCTGCTGGCGGCGGTGCCGACGCTGCAACGCTGAGTCAGCGCCTCAAGGGCGCTCGCTGGTGCCGAAAGACGCGGCGCCGGTCAAGCGCCAGGGCGCGGTCTTGTTGTCGCGTACCAACGGTTGTCATGAAGCCGTAAACCTAGGGGTAACCCCAGGAATGTGCCGACCTGCACCGCCAGCGAACAGGCCAAAGGCCAATCTTCCCAGGTGAGACGATCGTCCCCGAGCGCGTTGGCGGTGCACTTCGC
>DATKJN010000700.1:0-11319 GCA_035543655.1 Burkholderiaceae bacterium
GCCCTTGACGTCGATGTCGGCCAGGATCATCTCGTTGATGCCGTCGAAATCCCACTCGTCGTAGGGGGTCATCTGGTAGACCCACTTCGCCATGCCGGTGTCGACGTCGCGCGCGAAGATGGTCATCGACCACTTGTTGTCACCGGGCCGCTGCGCCGGGTTCCACGTCGACGGGTTGCCGGTGCCGTAGTACATCAGGTTCAGCGCCTTGTCGTAGCTGTACCAGCCCCAGGTGGTGCCGCCGCCGATCTTCCACTGGTCGCCCTTCCAGGTCTTGAGCGACGAGTCCTTGCCCACCGGCTTCATCGCGCCGTCGGTCCAGGTCATCGTCTTGTCCGGGTCCATCAGCATTTCGCTGTCGGGGCCGACGCTGTAGCCCTTCCAGGCCAGCTTGCCGTCGGACAGGTTGTAGGCTGCGATGAAGCCGCGCACGCCCCATTCGCCGCCGCTGATGCCGGTGATGACCTTGTCCTTGAACACGTGCGGTGCGTTGGTGTTGACGGCGCCGAGCTTCGGATCGCCGTTCTTCACGTCCCACACCTTCTTGCCGGTCTTGGCATCGAGAGCCACCAGCATGCTGTCGGCCTGCTGCAGGATGATCTTGCCTTCGGCATAGGCCAGGCCGCGGTTGACCGTGTCGCAGCACATCTGCGGGATCACCGCCGGATCCTGCTTGGGCTCGTACTTCCACAGGATCTTCTGCGTGTCGAGTTCGATCGCGAAGACCTTGTTGGGAAACGGCGAGTGCAGGTACATCGTGCCGTCGATCACCAGCGGCGAGCCTTCGTGGCCGCGCAGCACGCCGGTGGAGAACGTCCACGCGACCTGCATCTTGCCGACGTTGCCGGTGTTGATCTGATTGAGCTTGCTGTAGCGCTGGTTGTACATGTCACCAGCCTGCATCGCCCAGTTCTTGGAGTTGGCGATGTTTTTCTCCACGTCGGCGTTGGCGAAGGCCAGGCTCGGGAGAACGAAAAGTGCCAGCCCCAGGCGCAACCATGCGGGCCGGTGGAAGTGCCTTGAAAATCGCATCGATGTCTCCTTGTTGAAATAACCGGAGTCCGATCGCGCGGTGACAACCGCATCCATCCGTTCCCTCGCGATACGCGGAACTCGGTGACGCCCGAACCGCAAGTTCTGCGCCTGCCCAGTTGCAAGGCCGCACCAAAATCCGATCTGCCGTTTTGCCGCAGGCCCGCTCGCACAGAGGGATGCGTGGCCTGTCCCCTGCGTGTCTAGGGATGATCCGGTTAGGGAAAGTACCTGTCCTGGGATGAATTCCGGCGCGCTGCCCGGGTCCGTTCGGCGTTAGTTTGGGGATCGCTTTTGACAAGGTGCGCCGATTCCGTGTCATTCACGACGCCACACAGTGTTTCACTGCGGCGTGGGAGCGGTTCGGTGGGCCGGTGTCGCAGGGTCGACCGGCGCGATCGGCTCGTCTCTTGCATGGCCTGCCGCCGCAACCGAGGATGGCCGCATGGATCGCAACGATGCACTGCTTGCCGACTGGCGCCTGCGCGCGCTGGCGCTCGAGACCGAGGTCGGCAAGGCGGTCGTCGGCCAGCACCGCAGCCTGCGCCTGATCACCACCGCGGTGTTCGCGCGCGGGCACGTGCTGCTGCAAGGCGACGTCGGTGTCGGCAAGACCACCTTGCTGCGGGCCTTCGCCCATGTGCTCGGTGGGGCTTTCGCGCGCGTCGAAGGCACGGTCGACCTGATGCCCAACGACCTCATCTACCACACCTATATCAGCGAGGCGGGGCGGCCGGCGGTGGATCCAGGGCCGCTGATCGGCCACGGCGACGAGCTGGCGATTTTCTTCTTCAACGAGATCAACCGCGCCCGGCCGCAGGTGCACGCGCTGCTGCTGCGCGCGATGGCCGAGCGCAGCGTGTCTGCGTTCAACCGCCAGTTCAGCTTTCCGCACCTGCTGGTGTTCGCCGACCGCAACCGCGTCGAGCGTGAAGAGACCTTCGAGATCTCGGCGGCGGCGCGCGACCGCTTCATGATGGAGATCACCATCGACACGCCGGCCGACGACGAGACGCGGCGTGCGCTGGCGTTCGACCCACGCTTCCACGACACCGAACGCCTGGTCGGCGCGCTCGCGCCGGCGATGGTGCCGCACCGCGAACTCAATGCGGTGGCCGAGCTGATCCAGCGCAGCGTGCAGGCGTCCGACGCGCTGCAGGCCTACGCGCTGGCACTGTGGCGCGCCAGCGCGGCGCCGCACGAATTCGGCATCGAGTTGCCGGATCTCGACAGCGCGCAGTTGATGCTCGCCGGTGCCAGCCCGCGCGGCATGAGCTTGCTGCTGCGCGCCGCCCGCGTGGCAGCCTGGCTGGAGCAGCGCCTGTACGTGACGCCGGAGGACGTGCAGTCGGTGTTCGCCGAAGCGATCGGCCACCGGCTGTGTTTCCAGCCGGTGCACGAGCTGCAACGCCACCTGATTGCGCCGCGCCTGCTGGCCGCCATCGCGGCCAGGGTGCCGGCGCCTTGAGCTCGGCGATGGCGCCGATCCGCGAGCTGCACTACCGCATCGGCGGTGCGGTCACCGGCTTGTTCCCTGGCGCGCACCGCAGCCGCAGCGGCGATGCCGGCTTCGAGTTTCGCGGCCTGGCGGCGCTGCACGATGCGCCGGACGCGCGCCGCCTCGACCTGCATGCCAGTCTGCGCGACCCGTTTGGCGGCTGGATCGTGCGGCGCTCGAGCGAACGCCGCTCCATACCGGTGGCGCTGGTGGCCGATCTGTCGGCGTCGATGGACTTCGATGGTCCGGTGCGCAAGCTCGACGTGCTGGCCGATCTCACCGCAAGCCTGGCATGGTCAGCGGGGCGCAACGGCGACAGCTTCGGCTTCGTCGGCTGCGACGAGCGCATTCGCAGCGAGTTGTCGGTGCCGCAAACGCGCCGCCGCGGCGCCGGGCTGGCCCTCGCCAGCAGGTTGCGCGCGTGGCGCCCGCTCGGGCGCTCGGCCCGCGCGCTGCACGATGCGCACCGCCACCTGCCGCGGCAGCGGGCTTTGGTGTTCCTGGTGTCGGACTTCCACCTGCCGCTGGCCGACGTGGCTCAGGTGCTGGCCAGCCTTGCCGCGCACCAGGTGGTGCCGGTCGTGCTGTGGCAGCCGGCCGAGTTCGCGCTCAGTGCGAACCACGGGCTGGCCCGGGTGCAGGAGCCCGAGAGCGGAGAACAACGCTGGCTGTGGTGGCGGCCGGCCCTGCGCGAGCGCTGGCTGGCGCAGCATGAAGAGCGCCGCGACGCGTTGATGCGCATCTTTCGCGCCCGCCGGCTGGCGCCGCTGTGGATGCCCGGTGCGTTCGACGCCGACGCGGTGACGCGTCACTTTCTCGCATGAGCTCCCGCGCGGCCGTTCCAACGCGCGGCTCGCACCGCAGTGCGGAGCAGGCATGCCGCTCGACGAAGCGCGTGGTGGCCGGTGTGGCGCTGGCTGCCTTGCAGGCGGCGGCGCACGGTCAGGGCGTGCACGTGCAGGCCGATGAACCGCGTGCCTTCGGCTACCAGGTCGGTGACACCGTGCAACGCCACGTCACGGTGACCGCTGGCGCCGGTTGGGTGCTCGACGACAGCTCGCTGCCGCGCCCGGGAGCGCGCGGGGGCGCACTCGAGCTGCGGCACCTGACGGCCCGTGCACAGGCCACAGACGGCGGACAGCGCCACGAGTTCGATCTGCAGTACCAGGTGTTCATCTCGCCACCGGCGGTGCGCACGTTCGAGATCCCATCGTTTCGCTTGCGCTTCAACGGGCCGCAACGCAGCGAAGAGGTGCTGGTCGAAGCCTGGCCGGTCACGGTGGCGCCGCTGGTGCCGCCCGAGGCGTCGCCGCGCCGCGGGCTGGGCGAGTTGCGGCCCGACGTGGCGCCCGCGCCGATCGACGACCGCGCGCTGCGGCTGCGCCTGACGGGTTGGGCGGTGGCGGCGCTGTTGTTGTCCGGCGCGCTGGCGCTGATCCAGTTCGGGCCGCCGTGGCGGGCGGCGCGTTCCCGGCCTTTCGGCCAAGCCTGGCGGCAGCTGCGCCGCCTGCCGTCCGATGCGGCCGGTGCGCCTTGGCGTGAGGCGTGCAAGGCGTTTCACCACGCGCTGAACCGCTGCGCTGGCGAGGTGGTGTTCGAACACGGACTGGCACGCTTCGTCGCCGCGCAGCCCGCGTTCGAGCCGCTGCGTGACGACCTGGCGAGCTTTCTGCAACGGTCGCGCGACGAGTTCTTTGGCGATGCCGCGCTCGCACGCGGCGACGCCGCTTGGCTGGTCGCGTTGTGCCGGCGTTGCCGTGACGCCGAACGGGGTTTCGCCGTGACCGGCGCGAGAGCCGACGATGCGGTTTGACGACCCGTGGCTGCTGTGGCTGCTGCCGTTGGCCGCGTTGCCCTGGCTCGCGCGATCGAACGTGGCGTTGTCCAACGGCTGGCTGGCCTTCGCGCCGCGCGACGGCGCGTCGCGTGCCCTCGGCTGGGCGCTGCGTGCCGCCTTGTCTCTGGCGCTGGTCGCGCTGGTGGCGGCGCTGGCCGGCCCGTATCGGCCCGAGACCACGGTCGAGCGCATCGGGCAGGGCGCCGAGATCGTGCTGGTGCTCGACCGCAGCCGCAGCATGGACCAGGGCTTCGCGCCGCATCGCGGCGCTCCGCCGGGTGTGCGCGGCACCGGGCCCGAGGCGCTGACTTACTACATCACGCAGGGGCGCGGTCGCGAATCGAAGGGTCAGGTGGCGCGTCGGCTGCTGGCCGAGTTCACGCGCCAGCGGCCGGACGATCGCTTCGCGATGGTGGTGTTCAGCACGCTGCCGATCCGAGTGCTCGACTTCACGCGCCAGCCCGAGGCCGTTCAAGCGGCCATCGCCGCAGGCAACGTCGGCCGCGGCCTGTCCGAGACCAACATCGGGCGCGCGCTCGATGCCGCGCTCGACCCGTTCGAAGGCCGGCCCTACACCGGTTCGCGCATCGTGATGCTGGTGTCGGACGGCGGCGACCGGCTCGATTCCGACACGCGAGAGCTGCTGTCGCACCGGCTGCGCAAGCTGCGCGTGAGCGTGTACTGGCTGTACCTTCGTTCGGCCAACGGGCCTGGCCTCACGCCCGAGCCCGGCGACGATGCAGCGGCGATGGATTCGGTGCCGGAGATGTTGTTGCATCGCTTCTTCGACTCGTTGCCCACGCCGTACCGCGCCTACGAGGCCGCCGATGCGCAGGCGCTGCAGCGCGCGATCGATGACGTGAACCGGCTCGAGAAGCTGCCGATCGCCTACGAAGAGCTGATTCCGCGGCGCGAGCTGGCGCCGTGGGGCCACGGCGCGGCGCTGCTGGCGGTGTTGTTGTTGCTGGCGGCGCGGGCCTTGGAGATCCGGCGATGGACCTGAGCCGCAGGGCCGCTCCCGCGGCGAATGCCGCAGCGTGCTGCGCCGGGGCGGTTCGATGACCCGCCGCCGTGCGTTGCGTTGGACCGTGGGCGCGTTGCTGCTGCTGGCGGTGCTGGCGCTGCACGACGTTTGGCAGCTGCATCGCGTGGCGCGCTGGAACGAAATGATTGCCGGCACGCCGCCGCTCGCCGATGAGGCCGCTGCGCCGCGCGAGTTGCGCTTCGCACAGGCCCACGCGCACGCGGCCAGCGGTGCCGGCGAGACGGCGCTCAACCGCTACGCGGCGCTCTATGCCGACGACGCGCTCGGCGGCGCGGCGCGCTACAACAGCGCCAACCTGCTGCTGCGCCAGGCCATCGAGCTGCAGGCCTCGCCGCAACCGGGTCAGGCGCTCGCGCTGATCGAGCTGGCCAAGGAGAACTACCGCCAGGTGTTGCGCCGGGACCCCGGTGCCTGGGATGCGCGCTACAACCTCGAACGCGCGCAGCGCCTGGTGCCGGAGCCCGAGCAGATCGACGACGCGCCACCCGAGCTGAATCGCAACGCCGAGCGCGCCGCCACGACGATGCGCGCCTACGCACCGGGGCTGCCGTGATGCACTGGCGGGCGCGGTTGTCGGACTGGCGCAGCGACCGCCGGCGCTGGGCGCTGCTGTTGGCCGCGCTCGCACTCGCGGCCACGTTTGCGCAGCCTGGCGTGAACCTGCCGCGCCCGCTGTTCGAGCATGTGGTGGCGATCGACATCACGCAGAGCATGAACGTGACCGATCAGCGGCTGGGTGGGGCAGCGATCTCGCGGCTGACGTTCGCCAAGCAAGCGCTGCGAAGCGCGCTCGACGAGCTGCCGTGCGGCTCCAAGCTCGGCTGGGCCGTCTTCACCGAGCACCGCAGCTACCTGCTGCTGACACCGCTGGAGGTGTGTGCCAATCGAGCCGAGCTGCGCGCCACACTGGCGGGCATCGACGGCCGCATGGCGTGGTCGGGTGGCAGCGAAGTGGCCAAGGGTTTGCACAGCGGGTTGGCGATCGCGCGCGAGCTGGCCGGGCGGCCGTCGCTGGTGTTCGTCACCGATGGGCAGGAGGCGCCGCCGCTGCAGACGCGGCCCACGTTCGACGACAAGCCCGGCGACGTGACCGGTGTGATCGTTGGCGTGGGGGAGCTGGCGCCGTCACCGATCCCGAAGCTCGACCCGTCGGGCCGGCCACTGGGATTCTGGTCGGCCGACGAGGTGACGCAAACCGATGCGCAGAGCCAAGGCCGCGGCGGCAGTGTGGCCGGCGAGCGCCTGGTCGACGATGGTGCGGCGGTGGCGGCGGCACCCGGCGTCGGCGCGACGCCCGGGCGCGAGCACCTGTCGGGCCTGCGCGAGGATTACCTGCGCCGGCTTGCCTCGGACAGCGGCCTGGCCTACATGCGCTTGCGCGACGCCGCCGGCCTGGCCGATGCGCTCCGCGATCGTGCGCTGGCGCGTCCAGTGGTGGCCCGTGTCGATGGCCGCGTCGCGCTGGCCGCGTTGGCCCTGGTGCTGCTGCTGGCGCTTGAACTGGCCCCGTGGTGGGCCTTGCATCGCGCGCGGATCGGCTAGCCTGTCGGGCCTGCCATGGCCCCGACCTCCCGCATCGTCTTGCGAGCGCCGCGCCCACGCGATCAGCGGGAGTTCGTCGGCGCGGCGCGCGCCAGCCGGGCGCTGCACGGCAGCTGGGTGCGCGCGCCCGACACGCCACAGGCCTTTCGCGCCTACATGCGGCACATGGCGGCACCCGGCAGCCACGCCTTCCTGGTGTGCCGGCGCGACAGCGGCGCGATCGTCGGTGTCGTCAATGTCACCAACGTGGTGATGGGGCTGTTTCGCAGCGCCTACCTCGGCTACTACGCATTCGCCGCACACCAAGGCCAGGGCTTGATGCGCGAGGGGCTGCAGGCGGTGGTGCGGCATGCATTCGGGCAGCTCAAGCTGCACCGGCTGGAAGCCAACATCCAACCCGGCAACGCGCCATCGATCGCGCTGGTCAAGGCCTGCGGCTTCCGCAAGGAAGGCTACTCGCCGCGCTACCTCAAGATCGCCGGCCGCTGGCGCGACCACGAGCGCTGGGCGATCGTGGCATCGTAGCGGCTGCATCGCATCGAGGGAGTTCCATGCCGATCGAGTACGTGAGCGTCGACGACGCCATCGCGCGCAGCGGGCTGCGCATGGTGGTGGTGGGTGGCGTGCCGAGCCCGTGGGGCGAGGCCGCCAAGGGCATCCTGCACATCAAGTGCATCCCCTGGTGTGCGGTGCGCCTGAGCTACGACAGCGAACCCTTGAAGCAGTGGGCCGGACAGCGCAGCGGGCCGGTGGCCATCTACGACGGGGAGCGCCCGCGCAGCGGCTGGGCCGAGATCCTGCTGCTGGCCGAGCGCCTTGCACCCGAGCCGCCGCTGTTGCCCGCCGACGCGGCCGAGCGCGCGCTGGCGTTCGGGCTGGCGCACGAGATCTGCGGCGAGGGCGGGCTCGGTTGGTCGCGGCGGCTGCAGATGGTGCACGCCGGGCTGCAGGGCCAGGGCGGCTTCGTGCCGCGTGCGGCGGTGTACCTCAGCAAGAAGTACGGCCACAGCCCGGCGGCCGGCGCGGCGGCAGCCGATCGCGTGGCCGCGCTGCTGCGCATGCTCGCTGCGCGGCTGCACGCACAGCGTGCGGCGGGTCACGACGGCTATGTCGGCGATCGGCTGAGCGCGGTCGACGTGTACAGCGCCACCTTCATGGCGATGTTCCGCCCGCTGCCGGCCGAACAGTGCGCGATGGACGCAGCCACGCGCCAGGCGTTCGAGTTTCGCGAGCCGGTCACCGAAGCCGCGCTCGATCCGATCCTGCTGGCGCACCGCGACCGCATGTATTCCGAGCACCTCGAGCTGCCGCTGTCGCTCTGAGCCTCGCTAGACTGCAGCTCGCATGCTCACGGCCGAACACTTCAACCAGCGTGGCACCGGCCACCTGCCCGGACACCTGGGCATCGTGATCACGCACGTCGGCGGGCGCGAGGTGCGCTCCGAGCTGGCGGTGCGCAAGGCCCTGATGGCGCCGAACGGCTACCTGCACGCCGGCAGCGTGGTGACCTTGGCCGACACGTCGGCCGGCTACGGCTGCGTGGTCAACCTGCCCGAGGGCGCGACCGGCTTCACCACGGTGGAGCTGAAGTCCAACCACATCGGCACCGCGCTCGACGGCACGATCGAATGCGTGGCGATCGCGGTGCATCTGGGCAAGACCACGCAGGTGTGGGACGCCACCGTCACGCACCGCGAAACCGGCAAGACCGTCGCGCTGTTTCGCTGCACGCAGATGGTGCTGTATGCCAAACCGACCGCCTGATCCACCGCACGCCCACCGCCTATGACCCGAGTCCTGATCGCCGGCTACCAACACGAGACCAACACCTTCGCACCGAGCCTGGCCGACTGGACGGCGTTCACGCGCGGCGATTCGTTCCCCGCCTTCACGCGCGGCCAGGCGATGGTCGATCAGCTGCGCGGCGTCAACATCCCGGTGGCCGGTGTGATCGACGCGGCGCGCAGCCACGGCTGGCAGCTGGTGCCGAGCTGCTGGGCCGGCGCGATTCCGTCGTCGTACGTCACCCGCGACGCCTTCGAGCGCATCGCCGGCGCGATCTGTGACGACATCGGCGCCGCGCAGCGCAGCGGCGCCGGCCTCGACGCGGTCTACCTCGATCTGCACGGCGCGGCGGTGGCCGAACACGCCGACGACAGCGAGGGCGAACTGCTGGCGCGCGTGCGCGCGCTGATCGGGCCGCAGATGCCGCTGGTGGCGAGCCTCGACCTGCACGCCAACGTCACGCAGCGCATGCTGCGCGAGGCCGATGCGCTGGTCAGCTACCGCACCTATCCGCACGTCGACATGGCCGACACCGGCGCGCTCGCGGCGCAGTTGCTGGCGCGGCGATTCAGGCTCGGACGCAAGGAGGCGCAGCATGCGCGGCGCTTTCCGTTCCTGATCCCGATCAATGCGCAGAGCACGTGGATGGAGCCGGCACGCAGCCTGTACGACGAGCTGGTTGCCCTCGATCGCGAGCACGGCACCGTGAGCAGCTTCTGCATGGGCTTTCCGGCGTCGGACTTCGACGAATGCGCGCCGATGATCTGGAGCCATGGCGAGCGCGCCGAACGCGTGGCCGATGCGCTGTTCGCGCGCGCCAGCGAGCCCACGCAATGGCGCGAGTCGCTGTTGGCGCCGCGCGATGCGGCGGCGCAGGCGATCGCGCTGGCGGCCAATGCGCCGCTTCCGGTGGTGATCGCCGACACGCAGGACAACCCGGGCGCCGGCGGCGACAGCAACACCACCGGCATGCTGCACGCGCTGGTGGCGCAAGGCGCCGGCAAGCGTTATCCCGGCCAGGTGGCGCTCGGCATGATGTACGACGCCGCGGCGGCCCGGGCCGCGCACGAAGCCGGCGAGGGCGCCGAGATCGAGATCACGCTCGGCACCTCGGTGCCCACGTTTGCCGGCATGAGCGATGCGCCGCTGCGCGGGCGCTTCAAGGTGGTGAAGCTGAGCGACGGCGTGTGCACGCTCGAGGGCCCGATGATGACCGGCCTCACCGTGCGACTGGGGCCGAGCGCCTGCCTGGAGATCGACGGCGTGCGTGTCGCGGTGGTCAGCGGCAAGAAACAGCTGCTCGATCGCGCGCTGCTGCGCATGGTGGGCGTGACCCACGAGCAGATGCGCATCGTGGTGGTGAAGAGTTCCAACCACTTTCGCGCCGACTTCCAGCCGCATGCCAGCCACGTGCTGGTCGCCAAGGCGGTCGGTCCGATGGCCGCCGACCCGTCCGATCTGCCGTGGAAGAAGTTGCCAGCGTCGATCCGCAGGCACCCGTGACGCAGCATGCCCGCCCCGACGAGGCGGGATTGGCGCCCGCCGACAATGGCGCCATGAAACAAACAAGTGAAAAGAAGCTGGCATGACACTGCGCACGTTGCCGATCGACGAACGCTTGATGCAATACGTGCTGGAGCACGGTGCGCGCGAGCACCCGGCCCAGGCTGGATTGCGTGAGGCCACGCGCGCGCACCCGCATGCCGGCATGCAGATCGGCGCCGACCAGGGCCAGTTCATGGCGCTGCTGGTCAAGCTGATCGGCGCCAAGCGCACGATCGAAGTCGGCGTGTTCACCGGCTACAGCGCGCTCTCGGTCGCACTGGCGTTGCCGCCCGATGGGCGGGTGCTGGCCTGCGACGTCAGCGACGAGTTCACGCGCATCGGCAAGCCGTTCTGGCAGCAGGCCGGCGTGGCGCACAAGATCGACCTGGTGCTCGGTCCGGCGCTGGCCACGCTCGACGCCCGCCTGGCCAAGGGCGAGGCCGCGAGCTACGACTTCGCGTTCGTCGACGCCGACAAGGCCAACTACGACGGCTACTACGAGCGCTGCCTGCAGCTGGTGCGCACCGGTGGTTTGATCGCTTTCGACAACATGCTGTGGGGCGGCGCGGTCGCCAAGGCCGCTGGCGACGCCGACACGCGTGCGCTGCAGGCGCTCAACGACAAGCTGCACGCCGACGGGCGCGTCGACATGGCGCTGCTCACGGTGGGCGACGGACTGACGCTGGCGCGCAAGCGCTGAGCCGGCCAACCCCGCGCTTCCCCTGCGCATTGCGGCCGGCAGTTCTGGCATTCTTGTTGATGAGGCGTCGGCTGCAGCCGGCCGCAGGCAGGTGAGGGAGTGAACGTCCCCGATCAGCGCTTCACCAAACGTTGGATCGGCTTCGCCTGGGCGATGGCCGCGATCGCGGCCGCGCTGCTGCTGCGCTGGCTGCTCGATCCGTTGATGGGCAATACGCTGCCGCTGGTCACGCTGTTCGCCGCCGTGGCGGCGGCGGTGTGGGTGAGTGGCGTGGGCGCCGCGGTGGCCACGGTGGCGATCGGCTACCTGGCCAGCAACTACCTGTTCATCGAACC